>WREB01000135.1 GCA_009779525.1 Defluviitaleaceae bacterium | reverse complement strand
TAAACAAGGCGTTTCCGCTAATGGCCGGCGCCGCGGCGTTCTGTTTGGACTGGCTGCACGAAGACGAAAACGGGAAGCTTATTACGTCGCCGTCCACCTCGCCCGAAAACGCCTTTATTATCGACGGCGTCGCGTGCAGCGTGAGCGCCGCGACGGCCTCCGACCTTTCGATGATTTGGGATTTGCTCACTAACCTGACGGAAGCGGCCAAGGCGCTAGCCGATAACGGCGGCCTGCCCGAAAAGATTAATTTATTATCAAAAAATGATAACGCGGAGCAAAGTATTGATAGCGAAAAATTTATCAATCGAATAAAGGAAGCGCTGACGAATCTTAAGCCCCACCGGGTCGACGGACGCGGGCGGCTGCAGGAGTGGGAGCGCGACTTCGAGGAGGAGGACGTCCATCACAGGCACGTCTCGCATCTCTTCGGCGTATTTCCGGGCCGCGAGTTCACGCGGGAGCGCGAACCCGGCCTGATGGAGGCCGCGAAAAAATCGCTGCTAGTCCGCGGCGACGAGGCCACCGGCTGGGGGATCGGCTGGAGGGCGTGCCTTTGGGCGAGGTTTTGCGACGGCGACCACGCGTACGAAGTGTTAAAAAAATTCTTACGCCTCGTCGACGACGGCGCGAAGCACGGCGGCGTCTACTCCAACATGTTCGACGCGCACCCGCCGTTTCAAATAGACGGAAACTTCGCCGCGTCGGCCGCGGTCGCCGAGATGCTCGTGCAGTCGCACCAGGGCTACATCGAGCTGCTTCCCGCGCTGCCAAGGGCGTGGGAAAGCGGCAGCTACGCGGGGCTTCGGGCGCGCGGCGGCTTCGAGGTCGGGTGCGAATGGGACGAAGGAAAATTTATGAACGCGAGAATCGTCTCGCATTCGGGCGGGCAGTGCGCGCTTTACGCGGGGGGCGCGGCCGATTTCGGCGACGTCCGTTGCGACGGAGCGCCGGTCAAAACATGGCGCGACGGCAAAACGCTTCGGTTCGAGACTGTCGATGGAAAAACGTACGAAATAAACGCGCGGCTTGGATGAGCTTGTTTTAAAAATTACAAGCGAGCTCGCGCGGCTAAGGGAACCGCCTAATGACAACAAATTTACGACCGGCGAAATACGAAAAATCGCCGCGCTAAATTATAAGCTCGTAAAAAACGAGCGTTCCGATAAAGTTTTCTACCTCTGCGAGAATTTGCTGAAGTTCCGGAGCTGGCCCGAGGGCGTCGTGGCGTTCGACATCGCAAACAGGCTCCGCGGCAGGTACGGCGAGGGAACGTTTAAATTGTTCGAGGGTTGGCTGATCGACTACGTGCGCGGCTGGGGCGACTGCGACGACTTCTGCGTCCACGCGTTCGGCGAGCTTATATGCCGTTTTCCGCGCCTTACGGACCGGACCGCGCTTTGGGTTAGCCGCGACGAGTTTTGGATGCGCCGCGCCTCGGCGGTCGTGCTGATATTGCCGATCAAGCGCGGGCTGCGCGAAAAGGTAAACCCGTTCGCGGTAAGCGACGCGCTGATTGGAGACGACGACCGCCTGGTCCGAAACGGCTACTCCTGGATGCTTAAGGAGCTTTCGAAGCGCGAACCCGATTTGGTTTTTGATTATTTGGAAAAAAATAAATCAATCATGCCAAAGCCGGCGCTCCGCTACGCCGCGGCGAAGCTGGGCGGCGAAATGAAGGATAAACTATTAAGGCGGTAACGGGTTGTCGGCCCGGTTACCGCCTTATTTTAACTGACCGCATTATTTATCCGTTACGGTTTGAAATTTGGTCAACGCCTATTTCCGGGCGGAACGTATATCGTCTGCGTGCCCAGGGTCACCCCGCCGTTGTTGTAGGCGTCTACGGTCAGATAATAACCGACATACGTAACCAGACACCTGATGTCGGCCGTCGTCCCGCCGTCGTTGATCTGATACGGGATGTAAAGCGCGTCTGGCTTCGTGCCGAGGCGCACCATGTAGCCTTCGGCGCCTTTAACGGGGTTCCAGGTGACTTCCATCCTTCTGGCGTCACGGTCGTTGCGGACGGCCTTGACTCCCGTCACCTTGCCCGGCGCCTTGTTATGCCCCTGGCCGAAGAGCCTCAGCCCGCTTATCGCGAATTTTCCGCCCGTCGTATAGTTGGAGGCGTTGGTTATGCGTATGTACTGCGCGGAAACGGGCGTCTCAAACTCGAAATAATCGTGGCTGGTAAAGTCGAGCTCGGTCAGTCCGTTTATGCTTCGCTTGTCGACGAGCGTGTTCCAGTTTCTGCCGTTGCTCGAATATTCCACAAGGTAGCGGTAGATGTAATTCGCGCTGCGCGGAAACTTGGTGACCCCGACGTCCTGGTCAGCGAAATTAATCTGGATCGCGTTGATGAGGCATCGCCCGCCGAGGTTCGTCATCAGCCATTCGCCGGACTTGCCCGTTTCGGCCGACCACCAGTTGCGTATCTCTTCGTTGAACGCCAAGTCGGGCGTCATTTCTTCGTAAGAAGAGGAAGCCGTCGCATTCGTGTTGAACGAAAGCAGATTCCAGTCGGGGCGAGGCTCGTCGAAGCTGCCCTTGCCGAAACCGTAGATCGGGTAGTCGCCGAAGTCGAGCCGCGAATAGACGGTGCCGTCTTTGACCGCGGCGCGGTAAAGGAAATTACGCCGCTCGAGGCCGCTGTTAACCGAAATGTTAAGGTTGCCTGTCCGCCACCATTCGCTTTCGGTGTCCACGAACATCGAACTGTGTCCGGTTCCCCGTCCGAACCCCGTGTTTTTAAACGAGATCGGGCTGTTTTCGAGGAACGTGAATGGGCCGATCGGGCTGTCGGAAACGTAGCAGCCGTCCGCGTAGGTCGGCCAGTTGGTAAACCCGGAAACATATTGATAATAATATTTTCCCTCGTGTTTGATTACCCAGCCGCCCTCGAGGTACACGGTCGTCGTGGCCTGGTTGTTTTCGCCGCCGTTTTCAAAGCCGTGGTTGCGCTGGTCCTTTTTTATCAGGTCGTGCGGCCCGTCGATCTCCTTCATGCCGTCGTTCGGGTCAAGCTCGGAGACGACGAACGGATGGATCGTGCCTCCGCCGTAATATAGATACACGCGACCGTCGTCGTCGACTAAAAACGCCGGGTCCTCGCACAGCACTGGCCTTCCGACGTATTCCCATTTGTCGTTTTTCGGGTCGCTCGACTTATAAATACGGCCCCCGTTCCAAGTCAGGTAAAGCGTGTCGCCGATCACGCAGGTCGCAGGGGCCCAGCCAATGTTTATGTCGGGCGCCGATTCGGGGAACGTGACCGGCACGAACTCCCAATTGATTAAATCGGTCGAAAGCCAGCAGCCGGAGTCGACGCCGACGAAAAGCCAGTACTCGTCCTTGTACACTTGAATGCATACGTCGACGTTTTCCTTATAATTTGCGATCGTTTCGTACCTGTGGGCGTAGGCTTCCATTTGCATGAATCGGTAACTGATGTTGACGGGATTGCAAAATGTGTCCGGATTTTCCTTGATTTTAACGACGGTCGCTGCGTCGGACGCGGGGCCGGCGTTCGATAAAACCAGCGCGCCCGCGAGAAGCGCCGAAATCGTCAGCGTCTTTACGGTTTTCATTTTTTTGCCTCCTGATTCATGGTGTTTGGATCGCATCCTGATGGGAAGCATTTTAAACGATACCACAGGGCGTTACAATATGATTCGGCTGGGACGGACATGGCGGACGTTTTAAATATATACGAAACCGAAACGGTTATCTGGAGACGATATTTCCAAAACCGCAAACAATACGCCGGAGGCCGCAGTCTGATATACTGCAGGGGAATACCGCATATCGCCAAAATGAAAGAGGCAATTGATGAAACTGATTAAAATAATACATTTCGTTTGCGCGCTGGGCTTAACGATAATAATTGCCGCGGCATGCGCAAACCGCGGCGGCGGCGCGCCGGCTCAGACGCAAAATCCGGCGCGGGCCAATCAAGACCGGCCGACCCCGACGCCGGATTTTTCCGACGATAATTCGACACCGCGCGAATCGCCGTTCGAATTTTGCGAAACCGACGGCGGAGTCGAAATAACCCGCTATCACGGCAAGGCGGCGCGGCTGCTCATACCGGATTCGCTGGAGGGCGCGAGAGTCGTCGGAATAGGGGACGGCGCTTTCGCGGACATGGGGCTCGCGGAAGTTAGAATACCCGCCGGCGTGATTAGAATAGGCGCGAAGGCTTTCTACAACAATCCGGGATTGACGGAAATAGTATTGCCCGAAAATCTGGAATACATAGGCGACGAGGCGTTCGGGTTCACGAGGCTTGCCGCGATCGTCATCCCAAGCGGCGTGACTTCCAATTATTCGGGTGTTTTCATCGGCACGAACTTAACTAGCGTCTCATATAAAAACGTTTCCTACGCAAGCGCGCGCGAATACCACGAAGCGATAAACAAAATGGAGGGCGATGCGGAAAGCGCCGAGCCGATAATGGACGGACCCGCTCAGGTCGGCGGAGCGGTTCCGGCAGAAAAACCCGGAAGCGGCGATTCCGGCGGAGACGAAAAAATCGAATCGGGCGGGTCAAACGAATCTGGCGCGGGAACTTCGGTCGTCGCCGAAAATCCCGTTCACGATTTCGAATACAGGATAACCGAAGACGGGATTCGGATAACCGGGTACAACGGGGCCTCCGTGACGGTGCGCATACCCGAAAAAATCGAAGGGATACCGGTGACGTCCATCGGAAGCTATGCTTTTTACGGCACCGGAATAACGAGCGTGATAATCCCGGACGGAGTGTTTGAAATCCGCGACGGGGCGTTTATGGACAACGTCGAGCTTACGCGTGCGGAGTTGGGAAGCGGCTTAATTTATATAGGCAACGGGGCGTTTATGGGCGTGGGCCTTACGAGCTTAACCATACCCGACGGCGTTATTGAAATCGGCGACGGAGCGTTCACAGGGTACGAAAGG
>WREB01000134.1 GCA_009779525.1 Defluviitaleaceae bacterium | reverse complement strand
CGTGCGCGAAGAAGCCTGAGTTCGACTGGTCATTTATTTGCATAGCGCCGTTTCCATTTAGGCGCCGATAAAAACCGGGCTGCATTTAGAAAAGTTATAAACCGGCCGGAAATTTTTTGCTTCATTGTACGGGCGTAGCTTCGAGCGCCTCGTAACCCTCGCCCAAGATCCTCGCCAAATATTTATTGAATTTACTCGCGTCCCCGCTTACGTATACCGTACCCTCGCCGTTTTTATCGGAGACACGAAGCATCCCGTTTTCGCCCAGGATCCTTTTCGCCGCTTTCGCGGTGTGTTCCGCGAGGTTTATAAGCGGGACTTCCCCCATCGTATTTACTATCGCGCCGTTTAGCAACGGATAGTGCGTGCAGCCCAAAAGCAGCGCGCTGACGCGGTTAGCCATAAGGCTTTCGAGGTATATTCCGGCGACGATTTTCGCGACCGAACCCTCGGAGCGGTCCTCCTCGACCATCGGAACGAAAAGCGGGCAGGCTTTTTCGAAGACTTGCGTGCGAGGCGAGGCATCTCTTAACATTTTGGTGAAAACGCCGCTTTTGACCGTCGCCTCGGTCGCGATGAACCCGAGCCGCTCCGGGCCTTGCGCCGCGCAAGCCGCCACTCCGGGTTCGACGACGTCGATGAGCGGGATGTCAAATTCGCTCCTTAACGTATTTATCGCGTTCGAACTGATGGTTCCGCACGCCACGACGACCGCCTTAACGCCTTTTTCCAAAAGGAACGATATTATTTCCCTGCCGTAGCCCAAAAGCGTTTCGGCGCTTTTACCCCCGTAGGGGACCCGCGCGGTGTCGCCGAAATAAATGAAGCGCTCGGCGGGCAACGTCCTGAAAAGCTCGCGCGCGACGGTCAGGCCGCCGACGCCGGAATCCATTATCCCGATCGGCCGATCGTCCGAAACCTTTTTATCTTTGCGCGCCGCGCCCACGCCGCTCAAACCCTCGAGCAGGCGATTTCGATCAGCCTGTTCACCAGGTCCGGCATCGAGAGGCCGTTCGCCTCCCACATCATCGAAAACATGCTGATCGCCGTGAAGCCCGGCATCGTGTTTATTTCGTTGAAGACCACTCGCCCCGACTCCTCGAGGAAGAAGTCGACGCGGGCTAAGCCGCGCCCGTCCACCGCGCGGAATATGTCGACCGCGTGCCTCTTGATCGTCTCCGCGGCCTTTTCGGGTATTTCCGCGCGGATGATCGTCTTCGTGCCTTCCTTTAAATATTTCGCGCTGTAATCGTAAAATTCGCCGTCGGCGATGATTTCGCCGGGATGCGACGCCATTATTTCGTCGCCCCGCCCGAAGACCCCGCATTCGAGCTCGCGGCCCCTGACCGCCTTCTCCGCGATGATCTTGCTTGAGACGGCAAGCGCCTCGCCGAGCGCGCCGCGCAAATCCTTTTTATTTTTCGCGATCGATATCCCGATGGACGAACCGGCGTCGGCCGGCTTGATGAAGCACGGGTAGCCTATCTTGTAGCGGATCGCCTTCATGACGGATTCTAAGTCGTCGAGCAGCCCGTCCTTGAAGACGATGTACTCCGTCTGGGGAATTTTTAAAGACTGCGCGACGATCTTGGCCATCGTCTTGTCGAGGCATACCGCCGAGGCCATCACCCCGCAGCCGACGCAGGGGATCCCGGCAAGCTGGCAAAGGCCCTGTATGCTCCCGTCCTCCCCGTTTTTTCCGTGCAGAATCGGAAACACGACGTCGATCGGAAGCGTCCTCACCTTGTCCCCGACGATGCGAAGCAGGCCCCTGCTGGCGCGGTCGGGGCTAAGCACCGCGGGAGTCCCGAAGCGTTCCCAATCGACGTTTCGCAAATTGTCGAGCTTTCCGTCGTAGAGCATCCACCTGCCGTCGCGCGTAATGCAGACGGGCACGATGTTGTAGCCTTCAAGATAATGGATAACGCCGGAAGCCGAAGCGAGCGATATGTCATGTTCTGGCGAGCAGCCGCCGAACAGCACGAGCACGTTTTTTAGATTCATCAGGCACCTTCCCTCTTAAAAATAATACCCCGCGCGCACTTCTCCAGGCAACGGACAAAACGATTTGGGACGCAACATTCGCTTTGCGCGCGGTTTGTGTAAATTATACCATTATTGACAGCAAATGCGCCGTCTGGCAAAATCGTCAAAACAATTTACGAGGGGAAATCGCATGACCAACCGCGAACGCGTAACAATGGCTATTCAATTTAAGAAGACCGACTATATCCCTTACAACGCCAGTTTCAATTCCGGGGCGCATAAAAATCTCGTCGCGTATAAGGGGCGGGAATACGTCAATTCGATCAACAACCACTTGACTAGCGCGGAGTTAAACAAACCGCAGGTCGAAACGAAGCCGGGCTATTACAAAGACGAGTTCGGGGTGGTCTGGAACAAGACCGGCGCGGACAGAGACATCGGGGTCCCCGATTTCTGGCTGATCCCGGACCGAGAATCATTCGAGACGTACGAGTTCCCGGCCGTCGACGAGGCGTATGTTCGAAGGACTTGCGAATGGCTCTCTAGCCAAAGCAAATCGCAGTTTCGCGGCGCGTGCATAGGCTTCTCGCTCTTCGAGCGGCTCTGGACTATGATGGGAATGGAAAACGCGCTATCCAACATGCTGCTGGAACCCGACCTCGTGCATGACGCGCTCAAAAAAATCTGCGAAATAAATCTAAGGAAAATCGATATCGCGATGGAATACGATATGGATTTTTTTTATTTCGGCGACGACTGGGGCCAGCAGAAGGGGCTCATAATGGGTCCGGCGCACTGGAACGAATTCATAAGGCCGTACCTCGGGAAAATGTACGCGAGGGTCCGCGAAACCGGGCGGTTCGTCGCGCAGCACAGCTGCGGGGACATCCGCGCGATTATGGACGACCTGCATGCGCTGGGCCTTAACGTCTACCAGACGTTCCAGCCCGAAATATACGGCCTGGACTACGCCGACAAGCTTCGCGGCAAGATAGCCATATGGGGCGCGATTTCCACGCAGCGCGACCTTCCGCACAAGACGCCCGACGAAATAAGGAGGATAACGCAAGACACGCTCTCGCGTTTCAAGGAGGGCGGGGGGTTAATCGCGGCGCCGACCCATTCGATTCCCGACGACGTTCCCGCCGAAAACATTGTCGCGATGCTCGACGTTTTAATGAACCAATAACCGATAGCCGTCCGGCGCAAGCGCCGCGCGTTAGACTTTTTGGAGGGAGGGTGGCGGCATGGCCGATTTGCTTTACGCGGAATTGATAAAAAAAATCGGGAAGTATCATCCCGCGACCCGACTGACATTGATCGAGGACGCGTATAACTTCGCGCTTGAGGCGCACGGGACCCAGCGGCGCAACTCCGGCGAACCTTACATCGTGCATCCGCTTTCCGTGGCGACGATTCTGGCCGAACTCGAGCTCGACCTCGAGTCAATCGCTGCGGGCATCCTCCACGACGTCGTCGAGGACACCAGCATGACAGGCGCGGACATCGAGCGCCGCTTCAGCCACGAGATAGCGATGCTCGTCGAGGGCGTTACGAAGCTCGAAAAGATGAAATATACGTCCAAGGTGGAGGAGCAGGCCGAAAATTACCGCAAGATGTTTTTGGCGATGGCGAAAGATATTCGCGTAATCCTGATAAAAATTGCCGACAGGCTCCACAACATGCGCACGCTCTCGTTCATGCTGCCGGACAAGCGCCGCGAGATCGCGCAGGAGACGATAGACATCTACGCCCCGCTCGCGCACAGGCTTGGGATCTCGAAACTCAGGTACGAGCTCGAGGACCTGAGCTTCAAAAACCTCGACCCCAAGGCGTATTTCGACCTAGCCGGGCAAATCAGCGAAAAACAGACCGAACGCAAGGCGTATGTCGACCAAATCGTGGGCGAGATAAACGAAAAGATGGCTTCAAGCAATATGGCGGCGTCCGTTGAGGGGCGCCCCAAGCATTTCTTCAGCATTTATAAGAAAATGATCGCGAAAAACAAGACGCTCGACCAAATATACGACCTTTTCGCGGTGCGCGTGATGGTCGGCGAAGTCCGCGAATGCTACGAGGTAATGGGGCTGCTCCACGAAACGTACCTGCCGATCCCGGGCAGGGTCAAGGATTATATCGCGATGCCGAAGTCGAACAAGTACCAGAGCCTGCACACGACCCTGATAAGCCACGGGGGCGAGCCGTTCGAGGTGCAGATACGGACGCAGGAGATGCACCGCGTAAGCGAATACGGCATCGCGGCACATTGGAAGTACAAGGAAAACGAAGGAAGCGCCGGCGAGACCGACAGCGAAGAGGAAAAGCTCAACTGGCTGAGGCAGATGCTCGACTGGCAGCGCGAGCTTTCCGACAACGGCGAATTCCTCGACGCGCTCAGGACCGACCTGAGCGTTTTTAAGAACAACGTCTACTGCTTCACGCCGAAGGGCGACGTAATTAACTTAACCAGCGGCTCGACGCCGATCGACTTCGCGTACGCGATCCACAGCGAAGTCGGCAACAAGATGGTCGGCGCGCGCGTCAACGGCAAGATCGTCACGTTCGACTACGCGCTCGCGACCGGCGACCGGATCGAAATCATCACCAGCCAAAGCTCGAAGGGACCCGGCCTCGACTGGCTTAAGCTGGTGAAGACGAACCAGGCGCGCACGAAGATAAACCAATGGTTTAAAAACGAGAACAGACTCGAAAACATCCAAAAGGGCAGGGAGCTCCTTGAGGCGGAGGCGAGGAAAAAAAACGTCTCGCTGCAGGAGCTTCTGGAATCCGGCCGCGAGGCTTCGGTACTCGAACGCTTCAACTTCGTGGATCTCGATTCGCTATGCGCCGCGGTGGGTTACGGCGGGGTGCGCGAAACGCAGATAGTAAGCCGGCTTTACGTCGAATACGAGAAGACGCTTCCCACGGCTACGGACGCGGAAATTTTGCAAGAGTTGATCGACGAAAGCGATACCGCCGCG
>WREB01000133.1 GCA_009779525.1 Defluviitaleaceae bacterium | reverse complement strand
TGCGCGTCGTTGACGAACATCCCGAACATGCGCGTCGGGTTGTTGATCATCCAGAGGTATCCGTTGAATGTGATAAGCTGCCAAAGCTCCATCCTGCCGTTAATGATAAGCAGGCTCCCGAAAAGCAGCGAAACCAGCATCAGCGCCGCGGCGCACGTCTCAATCATCGGATTGTACTTCGCGCCGATCGACGCCGCCTTCACGTGGCTTTGATAGTAAAGGCCGCTCGCCTTCGTCAGCTTTTCTATTTCGTAATCCTCGCGGGCGAAGGCTTTGACCACGCGGTTGCCCCCGATGTTTTCCTCGCAGACCGAGTTTAGGTGCGAATACTGCTCGCGGATGTTGAAATAGGCGGGCTTGATCTCCCTGGACTGCTTGAATGCGATTATTGTCACCGCCGGCGCGATCACTAGCATCGCTGACGCGAGCGGGACGCTCAACGTAAACATCATTATAAGCCCGAACAAAAGCGTCAGTATGTTTTCGGGGATCGCGTAGGTTTCGTAGGCGACGAAGTGGCGTATCGCGTCGAGGTCGCCCGTCATCCGCGCCATGATGTCGCCGACGCGGTTTTCGTCGAAAAACGAATACGACTGCGACTCGACGCGCGCGTAGAGGTCGCGCCGCATGTTGAAGAGGATCGACTGCGACGCCGACTCGAAGATTAAAAGCTGGAAGTAGCGGAAGACGCTTCGCACGACGATGACGCCGCACATCGTGCCAAGGTATGGGAGCAGGCGCTCGGTTTTGCCTTCCTGCAGCACTTCAAGCACGATCCGCCCGATTATGTAGGGACTCACGACGAACATAACGGTGATCGAAATGTCGAGGACAAGCCCCGCGCCCATCAGGAGCCGGTAAGGCTTTATGTAGGCGTACATCCATTTAAGGGCGCGCATTAAAACCCCCTAAATACCTATCATCAGAGCGACGAGCGGGACCGTGACGACGCTGAACAAGGTTGATAACGCGACCGCCTTGGACGCGACTTCCGCTCCCCTTTGGTAGCGCTCGGCGAAAATCGCGGTTATCATTGCGACCGGCATCGCCGTAAGCACGACGATGACGCCAAGCATAGTTTCGTTTGCGACGAACGGGCGCAAGGCAAAAAACGCGGCCGCCGGAAAAATAAACAGCCTCGCTATTATAGCCGGAAAGATCCGCTTGTCGTTGAATAAATTTCGCAGGGGATTTTTCGCGAGTATCGATCCGATAATAAGCATCGATACGGGCGCGGTCATGGCGCCGAGCATCGCGACGCCGCCGTAAAGCGGGCCGGGAAGACGGAGGCCCGTCATGAAGAAGGCGAAGCCGATAAATGTCGCGATAAGCGCGGCGTTAAAAAAAACCGACTTGAGGACGGGCAGTACGCCTTTCTTTTCGCTTTTTTGGCCGAACAGCCTGACGCCAAGCGTAAACGTCAGCATGTTAAACGAGGCGTTTGCCATCGAGGCGTAAATCATTCCCTCTTCGCCGAACACCGCCTGCACGACGGGAAAGCCCATGTAGCCGACGTTCGCGAACACGCAGGCGAATATCAAGACCTTGGCGTCCGCCGATAGGGGTTCGCCCTTGTGCGTTTGTTTTTTTCTCCGGTAAACTTTATAAGCAGCGAAGCCGATCAGGCCGCACGACAGGTAAATCGCGCCCGACAAAAAAAAAGTCGCGAAGCTCTCCCACAGCAGGGCCCGCGAGAACGGTCGCATCAGCGATACGAAAACGGTGCAGGGCACCGTGACGTTAAACATAAGGTTCGAGAGGCCCGACGTCATCTTATCGTCAAGCAGGCCGCCCCTGCGGCAGGCGGCGCCCGCCGCGGCGCATACCAAAAGCGTAAGCAGGCTGCCGGTGAACGCCGTGAACAAAGAAAAAGCCGGACCCATGTGGGATAGTATACTATAATGGACAATTATATAAAGGGGGCTGGGTGCGTCGATGGATAGCGGAAGAGTCGTGCTTGTCACGGGTTCGTCGGGCGAAATCGGGAAGGCCATAGCCCTGGCGTTCGCGAAAAACGGCGACAGAGTCGTGTTAAACGGGCGCAGGGATTCGGCGCGGCTGGATGCGGCTTATAAAGAAATAAATGAAATATCGCCGGGGACGCTTTCGTTTTTCGCGGATTTTTCGGACTGCGGCGCGGCAAAGCGGTGTTTCGAAAACATCGAAGACGCTGCGGGCCCGGTCGGGGTGCTTGTCAACTGCGCTGGGGAAGCGCATTTCGGGTTGTTTTCGGAAACAAGCCCGGAGCAATTCAAGCAAGTTTTCGACTCAAACATCGTCGCGGCAGCCAACGCGTGCAGGCTCGCGATCCCTCGCATGGTCCGCGCCAAACGCGGAGCCATCGTCAACGTCTCGTCCGTGTTCGGTACGACCGGCGCATCGTGCGAGGCGGCCTACTCCGCCGCCAAGGGCGCGGTCAACGCCCTAACCAAGTCCCTCGCGAAGGAGCTTGGCCCGTCGGAAATACGCGTCAACGCGATCGCCTGCGGCGCGATCGATACAAAAATGAATGAAAGGCTTACGGAAGAAGAAAAGCGCGCGTTCATCGAATCGGTCCCGCTCGGGCGCTTCGGGTCGCCAAGCGAAGTCGCATCGCTCGCGTTCTTTCTCGCCTCAAAGGGCGCTTCTTACCTGACCGGACAGGTGATCGCGCTTGACGGCGGCTTAACTTGACATGCGGGGGGTCCCGCATTTATAATCCTTCATGCTCCACGCTTCCGGCTCGTTGGTCAAACGGCTAAGACACGGCCCTTTCACGGCTGAGATGGGGGTTCGATTCCCCCACGAGTCATTAAAAAATTAATGCCGCTCCCCAAACGGCGCCATAGCCAAGTGGTAAGGCAGAGGTCTGCAAAACCTTTATCCGCCGGTTCAAATCCGGCTGGTGCCTTTACGATAAAAAAACCCCGCCGGTTCGGCGGGGTTTTTTTATGATCACGGATTGTCCCGGTAAATCCACATCTCCCGCTTCGCTTCGTAAACGAAACATATTTCCGCGCCTTCCGAAAGCACAATTTGCTCCGGCACGTAATAGCTTTGCGCGCCCGTCTCAAATACGATCGGAGCGGTTCCCGCCGCCCCGGTCAGCGCGACCGTTTGCCCGTCATGATACACGGACGCCCGCATCACCGCGGTCAACTCCTCGGACGCCTTTAGCGTCAGGTATTCGTATACGGGGCGTATCAGCGGCGAAGCGGCGCTAAGTTCGTTTATTCCGCCGTTTTTGCTCAAGGTGGTTTCGACGTATTCGTTGCCCGCAAAAAACGGCAGCTTCCCGTGGAAGGCGTCGAAGGCTTCAGGCGTCACGCAGTTTATAAACGTGTTGCCCGTGACCGTCACGCCCGTCAGTTCTATGACCGCGGACGTCTCGTCGTAGCTTCCTGATCCGACCGATATCGATTTGGTATGGCTTTCCCTCCCGACGAAACGGTTGTTTGCGATCGTCAGGTTTTCGACGGGCGTCCTGGGGACGTAGGCTTGCGTAGCCTGGTCGAACACAGAACCCATTCCGGCAAGAAAAGTTAAACCGCCGACGTTTTCGCAGATATTGTTTTCGAACAGGATGTTGCCGTTGTACAGATTGTTTTCGGGACTCGTTCCGCCGCCGAACGAGATTTCGAGAAGCGGGCCGTTAACGTTTTTGAAGCGGTTCCCGCTTATGTTTATCGGGCCGGCCACCGCGCCCCCGAACATGAACACCCCCACGTTTCCGCCGGTTTTGTTGTCGACGGTGTTGTTTTCGAACACGACGGCATAGTTTGTAAGGTCGCCCTGGCAAAACACGATCGCGGTCGCGCCGACCGCCCCGTAAAAATTATTGTCCCTAAAATACGCTGTGTCTTTTTCCAACCCGCCGGGTATAGGAAGCATCTCGTAGCCGATAAAGCTCGCTCGGTTGCAAAACTCGATCCAGAAGCGGCATTTCATGTCCATCCGCCCGAAATCGCAGCCGTAGACGTTAAGCGTGGACGCGTACAGGTTGAAGCAGGAGGCGTTGGTGTCGGCGAACACGCAGTTCGAAACCTCAAGGTACCCGACTGATAGGCCCCCGACGTAGACGGTTTCGCCCGAGAAGCCGTGGACGAACAGATCGTTCAGGTACGCGTGGCTCACGTTGTTGTCGTGCGCGACGGTGATTCCCTTGTGGTGGATGTCCCAGCCGTAGTTGACCATCGGGTCGTAGCCCCAGTCGTATTTTCCGGTCCAGCCGCGGCCGCCGTCGAGCTCGAAGGATTCGAGCCTGACGTTTTCGCGCGGCTTGCTCGAGCCGAACGGGGTCCCGACGATGCATATCGCGGAATTCCTGAACTTTAAGTTTTGGCCGTCCCATTCGTGCGGCGTCCTCAGCACGGTTTTGTGGCCGCCGTTTTCGTCCCTGCCCGCGCCGCGAAGCGTGATATTGTCGTAGCGGACGTAGAGCGCGTAATTCGACGGCTGCGACGTGTCGCCCTTAAGGCAGTAAGTCCCTTCGGGCAGGATTATTTCGCCGCCTCCGGTTTCTCCGGCGTAGTCGATCAGCGATTGCAAGAGCGAGGCGTTTCGCGACGCAATGTCGGCGTATTTTAGGGCGGCTTCTCCGGGCCAGTCGCGCCAGTCGCCTTCGATCAGGCCGTAATTTTTCGCGTGGTACGCGCCGTTGGTTTTTTTCGGTACCGAAGTGTCGAAAACGAACGCGGCGCTTTCGTATTCGCCTTCGGCAAAAAACGAAATCACGCGCCAAAAATATTCCGCGTTTTCGCGCAGCGAAAGCGTAAGCGAAGGAGACGCCGTTTCGTGCTTTTCGGCGCCTTCAAACCCGGGGTTGTCCGAGATTTCAAGCACATATTTACTTGCTGATACGTCGAGCCATTCGAATTCGACTTTCGCGGGCAAAAAGAACGAGTTGTTCGCGGGCAGGCTTAAAAGCGGCTCCTTCTGCGGGCCGCTGTGGTACAGGCGGGCGTTTTTGATTTGCACGGTCGGGTCCCCTC
>WREB01000132.1 GCA_009779525.1 Defluviitaleaceae bacterium | reverse complement strand
CGCCCCGAGTTTTTCGTTTCCCCCGCCGGCAAGGATTATCCCTATCGCCTTCATGAGAACAGCACCTCCGGCGCTTGCTCCATCACTAGGCTTCCGCCGCTTTCAAGCTTGCCTTCCTTATAGTCGGTATAAACGGTCGTCCCGTATATGACGCAGTTTTTTCCGATTGTGACGCCGTCCGGCACCTTGGTGTTTTCGCCCAGCACCGTGATCCCGGTGTCGTAAATCTTCGGCTTAAATTCGTTCGGCACGTTGGCGCCGACGCCTATCCTGACGTTTTCGCCGACGTCGCAGGACGCGTCGACCACGCAGCGCTCGAGGCACGCGCCCTTTCGGATGATCGTGTTCTCCATGATTATCGAATCCTTGACGAACGCGCCTTCCTCGATCACGACCTCAGGTCCAAGCACCGAGTTGTAGACGCTACCGAGGATCTCGCACCCTTCGGATAAGAGGCTCGTGCGGACGTCCGAACCGGGCCCCGTGTACATCGGCGGCTGGTGGTCGGCGTCGGTGTATATCTTCCAGAAATCGTCGTAGAGGTTGAAGTCGGGGAGCGTCTTGACAAGGTCCATGTTCGCCATCAAATAGGACTCTATCGTGCCGACGTCCATCCAATACTCCTTGAAGCGGTACGCGAACATGCGCTTGCCGTCCGCAAGCAGCATCGGGAGCACGTGCTTCCCGAAGTCGCTGTCGGGATGGCATTTGTTGTCCTTTATAAGCGAGTCGCGGAGGATGCTCCAGTTGAAAATATATATTCCCATGTTTATCAAATTGTTTTTCGGGTTCGCCGGCTTCTCCTCGAACTCGTATATCATCGAGTCCTCGTTGGTGTTTATGACCCCGTAGCGGCCGGCGGTCTCGATCGGCACCTCGAGCGCCGCGATGGAGACGTCGCATCCGTTTCGCTTGTGGAAGTCGAGCATGAGCGAATAGTCCATTTTATATATGTGGTCGCCGTAAAGCACCAGCACGTAGTCGGGATTGTAATTGGCGATGAAGTCCATGTTTTGGTAGACGGCGTTTGCCGTGCCGGTGTACCACTCCCCGTGCTCGCCCTTGATGTGGGGCGCGAGAATCGTCACCCCGCCCGACCTTCTGTCAAGGTCCCATGGGATGCCTATCCCGATGTGCTGGTTGAGCTGGAGCGGCTGGTACTGCGTCATAACGCCGACCGTGTCGACGCCGGAATTGATGCAGTTTGACATCGGGAAGTCTATGATCCTGTATTTGCCCCCGAACGGGACGGCCGGCTTCGCCTTTGTCGCCGTCAGGACGCCGAGCCTGCTTCCCTGCCCTCCCGCGACAAGCATCGCGATCATTTCCTTTTTTCGCAAATCACAGCCCCCGCGATACGATTCGTTCGACGCTTCAATCATATCACATGTTCGGAAATGTTCAATTTATATTTGCATGACTGGATAAGCCCGGCGCCGGGTATGGAATGGAGCGCCGCTGGGTGTTATATTCATCCGGCGCGTTGCTAAGGAGGGCTTTATGTCTGGGGTTTGCTTGCGAAATGGCGCGAAAAAAGTCCACTTCATCGGAATCGGCGGAGTAAGCATGAGCGGTTTGTCCGAAATGCTGTTGAGTTGGGGCTTTACCGTAGGGGGTTCTGACGCGCAGGAATCGGAGGCGACCGAGCGCCTCAGGAAAAGGGGAATACCCGTGGCGATCGGCAACCGCGCGGAAAATATCGCAGCGGATGCGGAGCTCGTCGTATACACCGCGGCGATCGGGCCAAACAACCCCGAGTACGCCGAGGCGGTAAGGCGCGGAATCGGCGCCGTAAGCCGCGCGGAGCTTCTCGGCATGATAATGGGCGGATACAAATACGCCGTCTGCGTCGCGGGCACGCACGGAAAGACTTCGACAACCGCGCTCGTATCCGAGGTGTGCCTTAGCGCCGGGTTAGACCCGACGGTTTCGATCGGCGGCTACATGGCCGGTTTCGACGAAAACTACCGAATCGGCGAATCGGATTACTTCATTATGGAAGCCTGCGAATACGCCGATTCGTTCCTGCAGTTCAAGCCGCGCGTCGGGATCATTCTAAACGTCGACGACGACCATATGGATTATTTTAAGACTTCCGATAACTTGGTCGCTTCGTTCGCTTCGTTCGCGAAAAACATAAGCGCGCATGGGACGCTCATCATAAACGAAGAAATCCCCGGGATCGAAAAAATAACGCGAAATCTAAAGTGCGCCGTCTCGACGTACTCGATCGGCGATCGCAAGACTGACTTCGGCGCAAGCCACTATGCGGCGCGGGAAGCGTCGTTTGACGATGCGTGCCGCCCGACGTTCGACTTGTATGAAAACGACAAGTTTTTGGCCAGGGTGAGCCTTAAGCAGGTAGGGGAGCACCAGATGTCAAACGCCGTTGCGGCGGCCGCCGCGTGTCTTGCGCTTGGGATTTCGCCGGATACTATCGGGGCCGGATTGGGGCTTGCGCGCGGGGTCAAGCGCCGCTGCGAGTTAAAGGGGACGTTTAACGGGGCGCTTATAATCGACGAATACGCCCACCACCCGACCGAGATTACGGCCAACCTTCGCGCGCAGAAAAAGGCCGCGGGAAGCGGCGGGCGCGTCATATGCGTCTTCCAGCCCCATACTTATTCGCGCACGAAAAATCTGTTCGAAGAGTTCGCCGATTCGTTCGGCGACGCCGACGTCGTCGTCTTCCTCCCCATTTACGCTTCCCGCGAGTCGGACTCGGGGGAAGTCGATTCATGTTCGCTCGCGGAGGCCGCGCGAAGGCGCGCCGGAAGCGGCGCCCTGGTGCTTTACGCCGATAATTTTAACGAGGCGGCAAGCATAGTATCTAAAAACGCGCGAAAGGGCGACCGCATAATCACGATGGGCGCGGGCGACGTGTATGCGGTCGGCGACATGCTTCTTGGAAGCTGACGACAACCGTTACCAACAACGTTATCCACATTATCCACAACGAACGCAAAATAACGGAATCAAGCGTTTTTTGCGGCGCCCGAATTTTACGGCGCGTAAAAAACCCGTATTTCGCGGGCTTTTTACGAAAACTTTACACAATCGCCGATTTCCGGTAAAAAATTTTCGCTTGACAAATCCGTTTGCCGAAAGAAACCAGTCATATCAATAAAAAATAAAATTGCGGTTTATCCACAACTTTATCCACATTGGGCGCCCGCCGTGTGGGTTATTTTTCTATATCCAACCAACGCCGATTAATGTAGTATGTTGGTTCACGAACCAACGCGGGCCGGGGTTTTTATTAACGCGGCCGGCGGTTTGACGGCGCTTTTGCGGCGTCTTGCGGAGGCTAAGATGGGCGCGATCCAAATGAGTATCGGTTATGAATACCCGACGATCGAATTGCAATGCGCGTTCGTCGATTTTTATATGGCGAAGTGCCCGCCCGTGTACGCGCTTATCTATATCTACAGCCTCAGGAAATGCCTCGGCGGCGTTTCTGCGGTTTCGTCCCGCGAAATCGCCGACGTTTTCAACATACTCGAGACGGACGTGCACAACGCCCTCGGACACTGGCAGGAAAAGGGCTTAATAAACCTCAACAAAAACGGCGAATGCGTCACGTTCCTCCCGCTTCCCGACAGCGCGGAATTAACTAAGGCGGGCGAAACCGGCCAGGCCGGAAGTCCGGTCAGGCGAAACGCGGGCGAGGTGATGAAGTTCGCGCCCGCGGGTAGGCCTCAGTACACGGTCGAGGAGCTTGCCGAATATAAAAAGCAAAACGCCGTGATTTCCGAACTGTTTTCGTTCGCGGCCCAAACGCTCGGTAAATATTTGACCTACTACGAGATGAACCTGATATTCGGCTTCTACGATTGGCTAAGGCTTCCTGTGGACGTCATCGGTTACCTGCTTTCGTACTGCGCCGCCAACGACCATCTCAACATGCGCTACATCGAAAAAGTCGCGATTGACTGGTCCGAAAGGCAAATCGACGATATGGAAAAGGCGATCGAATACGTCCGGACGTTCGGATCGGAATACAAGGAGATACTGCGCGCGATGGGCCAAACCTCCGGCTACCCGTCCCCCACGCAGCGCAAATTCATCGAAAAGTGGCTGAGCAGCCTCGGGTTTACCACCGAGCTCGTGCTGCACGCGTGCGACAAGGCCGCGACCCAAATCGGCAAGCCGAAGTTTTCCTACGTTGACAAGATTCTCGAGGGCTGGAGCGACAAGGGAATAAAAACGAAATCCGAAGCCGACGCCGACGCGGCGGATTACGCGAAGGATAGGCAAAAGCAGCAGCAGCAGATGCAACCCTCGGCGCGCCAGGCAAAAAACAGCAGGTACGCCAATTTCAAGCAGCGCGAGCGCGACTACGACCAGTTGGAAAAAATGGAGCGCGCCTACTTGAACGATCGGCTGGGCCAAAGCTGATGGCCGGCTACGACGCGGCGTTTCGCGAAGCGACGAATTCGCTTGAGGCCGATAGGGGCAGGGCGGAGGCGTCGGTAAAAAGCAGGCGGGAAGCGCTTTACGTAAAATACCCGCGACTAAAAGAAATCGAGGATAGGTCCGTCGTTTTGGGCGGCGCGCTCGTAAAAAGCGCGCTGGATGGGCCGGGAAGCCAAACAGCCGATATAGCCGCCGAGATCGAATCGCTCAATCTTGAAAAAGATGAATTGATGAGGCGAGCCGGGTTGCCTCGCGATTATTATTCATCCGCCTACGCATGCCCGGCGTGCCTCGACACCGGACGGACAGCCAACCCGGACGGGACGGGCAAACGGTGCCAGTGCTTCAGGCGCCGCCTCACCGAAGCCTACTACGGATTATCCAACGTGAAGGCCGCGGTGGAAGAAGAAAATTTCGAACGGTTCGACCTCCGCTACTACTCGAACCAAAAAGATTTGAACGAGGGCCTTTCGCCGGCCGAAAACATGCGCACCGTGCTCAAGGCGACCAAAGAATTCGTGGATAACTTCGGGAATAAATTCCAAAACCTCCTGCTTTACGGCGT
>WREB01000131.1 GCA_009779525.1 Defluviitaleaceae bacterium | reverse complement strand
GCTTACAATTCGCGAAGCGAATGACTTGCCCCGGTCGCGAAGCTTACAATTCGCGAAGCGAATGACTTGCCCCGGCGCCTCTTAGCCCCTGAAGTTGCGGTCGATCTCAAGCGAGTTTTCGAGCCCGTACTTGACGGCGAGCTCCGTCAGCTTGCCTTCGTCGTAAAGCTCGAGCATCGCTTTGTTGACTTTATCGCGCAGCTCGCTTCCTTTTTTAAAGCCGATCGCGTAGACCTCGTGGTCGAGCTCGATCTCCGCGATCATCAAGTCGGAGTAGTCGCCCGTGCCCGCGAGCTTTTGCGCGAGCAGTATGTCCACGATAGCGCAGTCCACGGCGCCCGCCTTCACTTCCAAAAACGCGTTTATCTGCGCGGCGGTCTCGATTATTTTTCCGCCGTCGGCGACCGCCTCGATCGCGAACGACTCGCCTGCCGAGCCCTTTTCCGCCGCCGCGGTCTTGCCGACTAAATCCGCGATCGACTTAAATTCGCCGCTTCTATCCTTTTTTATGACGACGCACTGCTGGTTTAGCATGTAGCTGTAGCTCATGTCGACTAGCTCGCCGCGCATCGTGCCGTCCGCCTCGGCGACGTTTCCGGTGAAGCCGTTCCAAATGCAGTTGATCGAGCCCGCTTCGAGCTCCGCGTATTTGGAAGTCCACTCGATCTCCTGGAATTCGATTTTCATTTTTAACTTTTCGCCGACAAGCAGGGCGAACTCGGTGTCGAAACCCGTCCAATTCCCGCTTGAATCGCGGTAGTTCATCGGCTCGAAATCGGTTACCCCGCACGTCAATACTTCCTTGCTTCCGCCGCAGGAGCCGAGCCCCAAAAGCGAACCGAATAAAAATACCGATGTGATTGCGGCGCAAAATAATCTTTTCATGTAATCCTCGCTTCGTATTTTATTTTTGCCAAAGATTATAATATCATAACCGCGAATAATTATAAACCATTTTAGTTACGCGCCCGGAGGTGCCGATTTGAAATACAAGCTCGCTTACGAAAGACCCGCCGCCTATTGGGAGGAAGCGCTGCCGCTCGGCAACGGAAGGCTCGGCGCAATCGTCTACGGGGGGATCGACACGGAACGGATCCAGCTTAACGAAGAGACGCTTTGGTCGGGAAGCTACGCACATCCAGATGAAAAGGAACCTCGCGCATATATCGAAGCGGCGAGGGAGCATATCCGAAACGAACGCTACGGCGACGCGGAGCGGATCATAAAGGAAAACCTGCTCGGCAAATGGTCCGAATCTTTCTTGCCGCTCGGCGACCTTTATATTAAAAATCTGATCTCGGGCAGGACGTACGGCTACAGGCGCGAGCTTTTACTCGACGACGCGCTGTTCGTTTCGGAGTATTCGATCGACCGCGGCCCGTTCTTCGCGCACCCGCGCTTCAGGTGCGAGGCGTTCGCGAGTTTTCCGGACGACGCGATTATTTACAAGATATCCTGCGACCAGCCGAAGCTTGTCAGCGTAAGCGTCTTCGCGGATTCGGACCTTCCGTTTGAAAGGTCGGCCGAAAACGGCGTATTAAATCTTACCGGAAGCTGTCCCGAAACCGTGCTGAACTTATTCGGGATCGACCTCAACCACCGCATAAAGAACCACGCGACCCACCCCGCCGTATTCGGCGGTTCGGCCGATACGATAAAGTTTTCGCTCGACGTCAGGGTTATTCCCGCCGGGGGCTGCATGACCTCCCATTCGGGTAAGATCGAGGTGAGGCACGCGGACGAAGTGACGGTCATAATCGCCGCGTCGACCAACTTCGCCGGGTTCGACAGGCCGCCCTGCGGTTCGGGGATGCGCGAAAAAAACGCCGGGACGTTAAACGCGGCCGCGCAAAAAACGTTCGGCGAGCTGTTCGGGCGCCATTCGGAGGATTACCGGAAGCTGTACTCGCCAGTCGACATCGAGCTTGGGTCGGACGGCGGCGAAGAAAGGACTACTGATTCGAGGCTTCGCGAGGCGCGCAATGGAGCGCGCGACGACTACCTTGCGGCGCTCATGTTCCAGTACGGAAGGTATCTGTTGATTTCTAGCTCGCGCGAGGGGACGCAGCCGGCGACGCTGCAGGGCGTATGGAACCGCGACGTCGCCTCGATGTGGAGCAGCAACTACACCGCCGACATAAACGTCGAGATGAATTACTGGCCGTCCGAGCCGGCGAACCTGCCCGAACTGGGGCGGCCCCTGTTTAAGGCGATAAAGGAAATGGCGGCGACCGGCCGATTGACCGCGAAAAATCATTTCGGGGCGAAGCGCGGCTTCGCGGTCTGCCACACAGTCGATTTATGGCGAAAGACCTCGCCGGACGCCTACCCTTCGGCGACGAGCTACTGGCCGATGGCCGGGGGCTGGCTTTGCGCGCATCTCTGGGAACATTACCGGTTCGGCGGCGACACGAAATTTTTGCGCGACGAAGCGCTTCCGCTGATGCTTGAGGCCGCGGAGTTTTTCCTCGAATGGCTTGTCGACGACGGAAGCGGCGGCCTGACGACAAACCCTTCGGTTTCGCCGGAAAATTCATTTGTCGCGCCCGACGGAACGGCGCACAGGGCCGCGGTAGGCTCCGCGATGGATGTCGCTATCATTAAAGGTTTATTTGCGAGCTGCGTCGAGGCCGCGGAAATTTTAGAAATCGAAAATGAATTGATCGGCGAAATCAAGGACGCCTTGCAAAGGCTTCCCGCGTTTAAAATCGGGCGGCACGGGCAGCTTATGGAATGGGGCGCCGACTTCGAAGAGGCCGACCCGGGCCACAGGCACATCTCCCAATTGTACGGGCTTCATCCCGGAAGTTCGATCGTTTACGGAAGGGACGACGAGTTGATTAAAGCGGCGGCGGCTTCGATGCGCAGACGGATGGAGCACGGGGGCGGCCATACCGGCTGGAGCTGCGCGTGGATAATCAACGTCTACGCGAAGCTTTGCGACGGAGACGAGGCGCTCAGGTACGTCAAAATGCTGCTTGAAAAATCGACGTTCGACAACCTGCTGGACTCGCACCCGCCGTTCCAGATCGACGGTAACTTCGGCTACGTATCGGGCGTCGCCGAAATGCTTTTGCAAAGCCACTACGACGGCGGGGCGATAAAGCTGCTCCCGGCGCTTCCGTCGGAATGGGAAAAGGGATGCGTCAGGGGGCTGCGCGCAAGGGGAGCGTTCGAGGTTTCGATAGAGTGGGAGAACAACAGGCTGCGCGAAGCGCGGATAATATCAAAGCGTGGCAACGCGTGCAAGATTATTTCGGGCGTTTTGCTCGACGTGGAGTGCGGCGGGAAAAAAATTGAGATGGAATACGCCGGCGGCGTCGTCCAATTTGAGACTGAGGAGGGCGTGGAATACATAGTGACCCGCCGTGAATAACCTGAAAGTCATATGACGCGTTGTTCGACCGTGAAGATCTTGTTAAAATATCAGAGTGAAAAGCATTTTCTTCTTGGAATGCCGGCCGTCATGCCGTTAGTTTTCGTCAATAGGCTTTCGTTGATCCTACCGAACTTCGGCCGGGGTAAAAAAATTATATAACAAAACTTATGCGGGTTCCCGCGCACCTATAAAGCAAAAGGACAAGAAGGAATTGACGATTAAAAAAGCGTTGCCGATCGCATTATTAATTTTATTCGCCCTTTTTCTGCCGACGGCTTGCAGCGGAAACGGAGGCGGCGCGAATGACGGAGACGTCGCCCCCGCGGACATTTTGGGGAGCCCGCCTCCCGCGGAAAGCGTCGCTAATGCTGCCGGCGGCGGAAATGTTGAAGAATTTAACGCCGATGATTGGTTTATGGCGCATTGGTGGGGACTGCGCGCCGATATTTCGCAAAAAGTCGCCTACGAAGAGTTTTCCAACTCACAGTCGCTGGGCATGAATATGGACGGCATGTATGCGGACATTTCATTTAAAATCCTGATGGAACACGACAACGCATTCGAAAACGACCCCTCTATAGACGGCGAATACTGGTTTTTGATGGATTCCACAATAATCATCGACACCGACGAAGCCGCCGACAGGCTGCTTGGCGATTTGCTTGGGTTTGATTTAAGCGAAATGGGGCTTGGAATTTCCGGAGAATTGTCGGGGTCGCACCGAAGCTTTTACTCATACGCCGACAGCGACGGAAATTATGCGAAGCCGGAGTTCGACCAGGACGGAAACTACATCGTCCCCGAAGGGCAAACTGACGGTCCAAGGACTTCCTACGTTCAAAGAGTAGCGAAAAATTGGCAATCCCCCATAAGGGACAATGGCGGCAGGACCGTGCAGCCGGCGGCGGGCAGCTACATTCTGTTTGAATCAATCAAGATGGAATATACGGGCCAAACGTCCCATGCGCTAGCCGGTTCTTACGGTGAAAAGGAAGTGTACGATTTATACGTCTATATACTGATCGAGCCGGACGCGGCGGGGGCAGCAATAGACGTCAACGACCTTAACGAACGGGAAGCGAAAGTATACGTCGACCTGCATACCGTAAACGGCAACAATATCTGGATAGAAGGCAAGGGGTATCTCTTTTTAAACGAGGCGTTCTACCCGCGCGAAAGCGAATAGGGCCGTAAGCGGCGGAGGAGTTGGATATGAAAAAAGTTTTGGCGCTTGCAATACCGATTTTGCTTACCCTTTCTCTGTTTGCCGCTTGCGGAGAGAAAAACGAAAGCGAAAGCGGCGCGTCTTACGGCGGCGGCGACGATAGCGGCGGCGCCCCGCCAGCTTCGAATAAAGACGATTCAAACGGCGCTGGCGACGCGGGATCTCACTCGGAGCAAGACATAGGCTTCGTCAAACCGTCCCAGCTTATCCCCCTGGAAAATGCGAAGCGGATAGTCCACGAAAGCCTCGAATACTACTTAGACAAGACAACCAACGAACCGGAAATGGATAAAGCAGAAAACCCGTTCCCGGGCTTCACTATTTCATACGGCGGCGACGTCTTTTTGATTCTGGTTGTCACGGTCAACTATAATGAG
>WREB01000130.1 GCA_009779525.1 Defluviitaleaceae bacterium | reverse complement strand
TTTCCGCCTCTTATGATGAAGTTTTTGCCCTTAAAGCCGAACGGCGCGACCGATGCCGCGGCCTTAAAGATTTTTTTAAGCCATACGGGCAAAGCGGCGAAACGGTTTAAGTCGCCGGGTTCTTTGTAAATATTGTAACCGCCGAAAAATTCGTCAGCGCCTTCGCCCGAAATGACTGACCCGACATGCTTCGAAGCCTCCTCGCAAGCGAAGTAAAGCGCCACCCCCGCGGGATCCGCGAGAGGTTCGTCCATCATGCGCTGCACATGCGGAAAAATTTTGAAGTATTCGTCGGCCGAAATTATCTTCGCCGTGTTTTTTGCGCCGATTTGCTTTGCGAAATCCCTGGCGTAATCCGTCTCGTCGTAATTTTCGCGGCCGAACCCCACCGAAAACGTCAAAAGCTTTTCGTTTTTACCCGCGAGCTTCGCCGCGACGGCGGCCATATAGCTCGAATCGACCCCGCCCGAAAGCAGGACGCCCGTTTTTTGCGCGCCGCCGAAATGTTTTTTTATCGAATCGGTAACGGCGGCGTCGATCGAGCCGACCGCGGCGTCAAGCGCGACGTCGTTTGGAAAAAGGCCGGGGGTAAAATAACGGGCAATCTCCGTCGCCTTGCCGCTTTCAGCATTAAAATAGTGGCCGGGGAGGAGCCTGTAAGCTCCCTTAAAAAACGTTTCGGGCAGGGCCGAATATTGGAACGTCAAATAGGGCGCGAGCGCTTCATCATTTAAGGTTTTTTTGAACGAGGGGTGGCATAAAAACGCCCCCAATTCGGTCCCGAACAAAAAATCTCCGGGTTCCGTCTCCGAAAAGTACATGGGCTTGATTCCGAACTGGTCCCTCGCGCAAAGCAAAACGCGCGTCGTTTCGTCGTAAACGGCGAACGCGAACATCCCGCGCAGCTTGTTTATCATTCCCGGGCCATGGCTTTCGTAAAGGCGGAGGATTAAATCGCAGTCCGTAAGCGAACCTTTTTCCGGCGTTTTTTCGTTTAGTTCGCCAAGAAGCGAAGCTCGGTTGGTGAGCGCGCCGTAAAAGGCGGCCAAACGGCGTCCGTCGCCGCTTTGCGAAAACGAAGCCTTACCGCTTCCCTTTCTTGAAATGAATAAGCTTATTTCGCCGAAACGCAGCGAAACGTATCCCGGTTCGCTTGGAAGCTTTCCGATGATTTCATCCGCGTAATCATGTTTTCCCGCATAACCAAAAAAACCGCCCATAGCCGCCTCCTTGGTTAACTTTATCATAAAGCTCCCAAAATCAAAATAGCGCCCGCATTATTATTGGCGGCTTCTATTGTGTTAGATATGGCGCGTGATATAATGGAATGGATTGCATATTCGGATCAAAGCCGACAGGACGGGAGGATTTACTGTGCTTGATAATAAAAAACCGGATATCTTGCTCGAAAGCGGGACCAACGAACTCGGCGTAATGGAATTCACGATCTCAAACCAGCATTTCGGGATTAACGTAGCGAAAGTCCTTGAGATAATAAGGTACGGGCTCTACCCGATAACGCCGATGCCAAATTCCAACCCGTTCGTGGAAGGCGTGTTCAACAACCGCGGCGAAATCATGACCGTGGTAAACCTAGCGGCCTACATGGGCCTCCCCCCGTCAGAAAACGACGAACGCGACATATTGATCGTGACCAAATTCAACAAGATACAGACGGCGTTCCACGTCCACAACGTCAAGGAGATAAACAGGATATCGTGGACCGCGATTGAAAAGCCCGACAAGGCGATTTACGGGGGCGAGGAGGGGCTCGCGACCGGCATCGCGCATTGCGACGACAGGCTGATTACGATAATAGATTTCGAAAAGATACTCACCGACATAAATCCGTCGTCAGGCATCAAGATAAGCGACGTAGACAGGTTCGGCGACCGAGACAAGACGACTAAACCCGTTTTGATAGCGGAAGATTCGCCGCTGTTAGAAAGGATGATCCTAGAGTCGCTTGAGAAGGCCGGCTACATAAACGTCGTCTGCTGCGCAAACGGCAAGGAGGCTTGGGACGCGCTTATGTCGTACAAGGGTTCCGGGCTGCCGATCGAGGAGCAGTGCAGCATCATCATCACCGACATCGAAATGCCGCAGATGGACGGCCACCGGCTGCTTAAGCTAATCAGGGACGACGAGGTTTTGACGGTCCTTCCGGTTATCGTGTTTTCGTCGCTCATCACCGAAGAAATGCGCGCCAAGGGCGAAAAGCTCGGCGCGACAGAACAGTTGAGCAAACCCGAAATCGCCGACCTGGTCACGATGATCGACAGGCACATACTGTAGGGAACGGCAACGCCCGCTATGCAAAACGTGATTACCAAAGGCTTCATTTTAAACGTCAGCTCGAACGCGGACGTTTTCGCGCGGGGGGAGAAGTATTACAAGGACGGCAAACTCCTTGCGATTAAGTCAAGCGAAGAACCGGACGGACGAACGTTAGTCAAGGCGTCCGTCGAGGGAAATTATAAAAACTACGAAGTTTCGCTTCGCCTCGAGCAAAACGGGCTGCTTAAAAACTACACGTGCAGCTGCGAAAGCCACAACATCTGGCACGGCGCTTGCAAGCACGTCGTCGCCGTCCTGTTCGCGCTTAACGAGGGAAAGACGGCGCAGCTCGCGCCGGAAACGCAGCGGCAGAACGCGCGCTCGCTGACCGACGCGCTTGAGAGGATAATTTTCGAGGACATAGACGCCAGCCTGACCGCGCCCTGGCCTTCGCCGGCCGACCCGGTCAGGCTGGCGCCTTGCTTTCATTACGACGCGAGGGGCGAGGCCTTCTTGTCCTTCACGGTCGGAAACAGCAAAATGTACGTGATAAAAAACGTCTCGGCGTTCCTTGCGAACGTGAAGCGCGAGGAAACCGTCAACTACGGCAACGGCGCCAAATTCAACCACGCGCGCGGGATGTTCGACGCAAAAGGCCAGGCGCTTCTCGAATTTTTATTCAAGGAAGAATCCCTTTACGCGGAAGTCGCGAAAAAATTGAACAAGCAGTTCCAATACATGCAAAGCGCGCGCAGCAACACGAGGGCCTTCATGCTGACCGACCGAAGCATGGACGAATTTTTTAGCATGTACGAAGACGAGGAGATAGACGGCGACATCGGAGGGCCGACCCGGTTAAAGCTCGTAACCGCGACGCCCGAAATAAAGCTCCACATTACCCATTACACGACCGAGTCGAAGATCGCGGCTGACAAGTTCAATCTGCGCGTGGTGCGCGGCAGGGCATGGAACTACATGGTTTCCGCAACCGCGGTATACCGCCTCCCGATTAACGACGTCAATATTTTCGTTCAGCTGCTCCGGGCCTTTTCCGCCTCGCCCGACTCGATACTTTCGTTTAGCGCGGGCGAGCAGATACGCTTCCTTTCGGTGATCCAGCCGAAATTGGTGAAGCTTGGCGTCGTCGGCTCGATCGAAGGCACGCCGCCTGCGCATACCCCGGACGATTTGTCCGTGAAGTTTTATTTGGACGGCGCCGGAAACGACGTCACTTGCAACATCGAATTCCATTACGGCCAGACTTTCTTCGCGTCCTTCGACGAACCCGACGCCAACATGCTTCGCGACACCGTTGCCGAGTACACAGCAAAGCGGCGCCTCACGGCGTTGGGCTTTCGGGCCGACGAGGGCCAGAAAGCCTACGTCATGCAGGACAACGAGCTGATCTACGCTTTCCTTAACGGCGGCGGCTTTAACGAGGCCGGCGTCGAAACATTACGCGGCGTCGGCGAGGTATACATATCCGAAACGCTTTCAAACAAGACGATCAGGCCGAAGACCCCGTCGATCGGCATACGCATCCAAGGCAACCTGCTTGACATAAAGCTCGAGGGTTCGGGATACACGTTCCACGAGCTTTACGAGGCGCTCGAGGCGTACCGAGCGAAGAAAAAGTATTACAGGCTCAAGGACGGCCGCTTCCTCCCGCTAGACGGCGAAGCGGTAACGCTTGTCGCCGAGCTTATGAGCACGATGGATATCTCAAGGAAGGAAATCCGCGCCAACGCGCTTTCGGTACCCGCGTACCGCGCGCTGTACCTGGACGAGTTAGTCAAGAGCAAGGAAGGGAAAGTCACTAGGAGCCACGATTTCCAATCGCTGATAAACCAATTCCGCGAATCGGGCGAAGCCAGGTTCGAGATACCCAAATCGATCGCCAAGGTGCTCCGCGAATACCAAAAGACCGGCTACCAATGGCTGAAGACGCTTTCGCGCTACGGTTTCGGCGGGATTTTAGCCGACGACATGGGGCTCGGCAAAACAATCCAAGTGATCGCGGTGCTGCTTAGCGAACAACGCGAAGGAATCAGGACGCTCGTCGTCGCTCCGACGTCGGTCATCTACAACTGGGAAGGCGAGATCAAACGCTTCGCGCCGAAACTAATTTCGGCCGTCATCACCGGACTGCCCGAAAAACGGCGCGAAACCCTCAACACGAAAGCGGACGTCTATATCACGACGTACGACACCCTTAAGCGCGACATCGCCTCGTACGAAGACATCACCTTCGATTATATAATCGCCGACGAGGCGCAAAACATCAAAAACCCGTCGACGCAAAACGCCCGCTCTATTAAAAGCGTCAAGGGACGGATAAAGTTCGCGCTTACCGGCACTCCTATCGAAAACGCGCTATCGGAGCTTTGGTCGATATTCGATTTCATAATGCCGGGCTACCTTTATTCGGCGCACAGGTTCAACCGGATCTACGAGTACCCGATCGTGAAGGAATCCGACGCCGCGCGCGCGTCGAAGCTGAGGAAGCAGATCGAGCCGTTTATTCTTCGGAGGATGAAAAAAAGCGTTTTAAAGGAACTTCCCGACAAAACCGAGACAACGCTGTACGCCGAACTGACGAACGAGCAGCGAAAGATTTATGCGGCGAGCTTGCTGATCGCAAAAGGCGAGTTCGACGCGGCGCTTCCCGGCGGCGAGACCGAATCCAACAGGCGAATGCGGATTCTCGCGCAATTGAC
>WREB01000129.1 GCA_009779525.1 Defluviitaleaceae bacterium | reverse complement strand
CGACGACTTGCGGTCGCTGATACGCGAATTTAAATTTTCGCCCGAGCAAAAAGAACTTAAGCTAACCGACCGCTATGCGTTCGGCAGGCCGCCGACGTCCGTGACCGAACGCTTCGTAACGCTGCACAAACCGGAAACAGTTGCCGGCGCGGTCAAGATCGAAACCGAAAAGGCGCGGCTTTCCATATGCGCGCCAAAAAACGCGGCGATTAAAATAACCGAGGACAAATTCAAGAACAGCCAATTAAAATGGGTCGGCGTCTATTTCATTGACTTCACATTCAACGAGCCAAAAAACGAAACGACGACCGAGTTTACGTTTTCGTACGAATGACGGTAAGCCGCGCAAAATGAAAATTACGACATGAAGCGAAACAACAGGAAACCTGTCAGCGCGACGATGGCGAGCGCGGCTAAAAAAAGCAGCAGGCTTCGCATGTGGTAGGCGAAGTCCTTCCTGTTGTATTTAACCGGCCGGTAGTCCCTGTATTTTCTACCCTGCATATAGTTTCACCGGCCTCATGGGGGGGAGCTTTAGTTCCAGCCTGCCGCCGCGACATATGGCGGCGTCCGAAATCGGTTCGCCATCCCCTTCGGCGGTCAGCGTAACCGCGCGAATCGTTGACCCGGCCGGAACGGACGCCGGCAATTCGTATTCGACGGGTTCGCCGTTCATCGAATAAGCGAGGAAGGCGTTTTTCGTGTTAAACGCGGGTATGAGCGTCGTGAAGTTCTTTCCTATGACGACTCCGTCAACCGCGGCGAGGTACGTCTCCGCTTCAAAATCGACTTCCACATAAGATCCGGCGTCGTAGTCTGCGCGCGCCTTCGTTTCGTTCATGCAAAAATCCGTCATCTGCCTGCCGTAGAGCTTCATTGCGGGCACGTTTTGGATATAGAAGCGGCTGACGCAAAGCTCGCCGGCTATGTCCTCCTCGTAAAAAACCTGCGCGCCGATGAGTAACCCCCAGAGCATATCCGTTCTTGAACCGCTTCCGGCCGTATAGCCGATCGTTCCGTGATAGACCATCGCGGTAAGCGGCACGAACGAGTCGCCCGGAATAAAAACATCGTGCCGGTCGAGCCTCGAGTGCAGCGCGAAACCTATGTGCCCGACCGACGGGTGGGTCAATAGCTCGCTCGTCACGTCGATCCCGTATTTGTTGAATTCCTTCACGACTTCCATCTTCGCCTCGAACGAATCGCTGGCCGACGCGGGACATTCGGGGTTGAAATCGTACCTGCACGTTTCGGCGGTGAGCACGTCTATGTGGTAGCTGTCCGCAAGCGGAAGCAACTCGTTCATTTTAGCGACGCGCCTTGCGATATCTCCGCTTTCGGCGTACGGGACGAAAGAAGTCATGTAGGTTTGGCCCGCCGCCCAAACCCAACCCCTCCACAAGTTTCCCGCTTTGTCGTGCGCAACATGCGGAAAGCTTTTCGCGTGCGTCGCGGACACGTCGTCGAAATTATCGTGTAGGCCCGCGACCGCGTTATACCCGCGAATCGATTCAAGCGAAGCGCCGAGGTCGCTCAGGCTTCCGCAGCGTTCGTCAGTGTCGTACGGATACGGGTAGGCGTTGTCGAATCCGCCCTTTTGAAAGCCCGTGATATACATGATCTGCCTCGCGCCGTCCGTCAAGTTGGAAAATTTCCTGACATTATCCGCTATTTGCGAAAAGCTTACCGACCGAAACAAGTTTTGCGTAAGCGGGTGCCTGTCGGAAGTCTTGTATTTTTCGTCGGGTTGCGGCCCCCAGGTCGAAAGCTGCTTGTAAAGATAGCAGTCGCGGTACAGCTCGAACGCGGAATTTGGCTTTAGGCCCCGCCTAAAATATTTCGCCGCGTCGGTCCAACCGAACGGCTCCGGTTTGGGCGGGACAAGCTCGACCGTAAATTCGGGCGGCTTTTTGACGGGAATGCCTGGCGCGCTTCCCTCGGCCGGGATTTTGCAAATAATCGAGCCGCCGACGAATCCGCGGTTCGCTCCGCCCGCGTTGAATACGCCCGTCGTCAGATGGCTGTCGATGTGCAGGCTTTCGACCAGATACATCCTGTTTTCGTTAAACAGCGCGGCGGCGTTCCGGACGTCGTAGCGTTTTTCGTAAAAGCAAGGGATGGCTTCTTCAATCGGGACCAGCCGGCCGCCCCCAAAAAAATCAAGCAGGCAACCGCCTTCAATCTCCGCAAGCGTCGGGTACTTTACAGAAAGCAGCTCGTAGCCGGGCGTTTCGTTTATATCGGTAACGCTTAAGGTCAGGATGCGTTCGGTTAATTTGGCGCGGACGATAAAAGCCGCGGCGAAGGCGCCTTCGTAGCGCACGAGCCCCATGTAGCGCGCCTCGTCGCTCGAGCTGAAGTTCAGCGAATACGAAACGGCGCAGCGCGGACCCGCCGGGTTATTACCGTACGGGCCGCCCGAAAAAACGGCGAGCGCCTCCGCGCCCGATTCGAGGCGCTTGACGGCGACTTCCGGCGCCGCGCATAAAAAGTCCGCGCCGTCGATCGAAACGACGCGCGGTTCGTCGTTTGCGAACCTGACTTCGAATTGGCCGCGAAGCGATATAACGCCGCCGCCGTCGTTGCCGGCCTTTTCTAACGTTTTTGGCGCGGAGGCGTCGGCGGCGATTTTGCCGTTTGCGTAGTTTATTTCGACGGGCGCGGCGTTTTCCGCCACCCACGGCCTCCCAAGGTTCCAACCGACGTTAACCTGATGCAGCTTGTGGGATTTGACATGACCTGCGCCTTCCACGAAAAATTTTTGCGGCGATCCTTCCGCGTCAAGAATGCGCGCGGTTATTTCGTACGTCCCGGACCATCCCACCGCCGCGTCCCAGCGTACCGTGACCTCCGTCGCCGATTGGGGCGCCCATTTGCTAGTGCCCGGAACGGAACCCGCTTCCGATCTGTATATGAACTCCCTGTTTTCGAGTTTCCTTTGGTGGCCGAAGACGAAGTCGAGCGCGAACCTGTAATTGTCCGGCGCCGATTCCATCCCTCGGTTTCGAAACTTGAGCGTTATAAAAAGCGTCTCGCCGGGATTTATGTAATCGCGGCTCATCCGAAATCCCGCAAGCTCCGGCAAAAAGCCGGCCGTATCATTATTAGTCATATGCGCTCCTTTTCCGGTTCAATCCATTTTTTTTCTGCCGGTATAGCCGCTTAGGAGTTTTAGCGCCGCAAGCAGCTCGTTTTTCTTGATTATTTCCGGCGGTTTGCCCGTCTTGACGCACTCGATAAAATAAAGGAGCTCGTTCCTGTATCCGGACGTGTTTGCGACGTTTATGCCCGAACCGGTCAGTTCCGATATAACGGGCGGCTCGAACGGTTCCGCCTTGTTCGGGTAAAAAGTGAGCTTGTCGTTTCTAAAAATCGCGCAGCCGCCTTCGAACAACGCTTCGTAGCCCATCTGGAACGGCACGCGCGCGTTGTGCCACGCCGCCCTTGCGCGCGCGGCGGTTTTGCCGAATTGGCACGCCGTTTCGACGACATGCGCGTTCTTTCCGTTATATTCGAGAAGGACCGGCTCGTTTGGCTCGCCGAGCAGATAAATAAGGAAGTCGACGTCGTGAATGTGCAGATCGAACGCCACCAGGCCGCTCTTTTCGTAATCGTTCATCCAGTCGCGCCAACTCCACAACGGCCTTTCGCCGAACCTCCACATATCGAGGTTTATGAGGCTTCCGTATTCGCCGCTTTCGACCGCGTTCTTGAGCCAGACGTACTCGGGCCAAAACCGGATTACCTGCGCCGTCATAAACATCACGCCGTTCGTTTTCGCGCTTTCAAACATCGCCTCGACGTCCGCAAGCCTTAGCGCCGCCGGCTTCTCGGTGATTACGTTAATCCCTTTGCCCATAGCCGCGACCGCATGGGCGCGGTGGAGATAGCTTGGAGTGCAGATGTCTACTATGTCTGGCGATTCGCGCTCAAGCATCTCATTGATTTCGGTATAGGCGCGGGCGCCGCATTCCGCGGATTTGTTGGCGACCCTGTCGTATTCGGCGTCGACCAGCGCGACGATTTCGACCCCTTCCGTTTCATTATAAATGCCGTAGTGGCAGCCGCCCATTCCGCCCAGACCTATCAACGCAACCTTCATGATATCCCCCGAAACTTATCGTATTTATTGGCGCGATAAACCGCGCACGGCGATATTTTACCATATTAAGCAAGCGAGGGTAATTTGAATAATCGCCCCGTTCGGTGTATCATTGCCGCATGAAAACAGATTTGAACATAACGACGAACGCGGACGGAATACTTCGCGCATCCGAATGCGGCTTGATTTTCGGCGGCTACGGCGAGTGGGACGAGCAGGCGATTAGCGGTTTCGGCGAAAATTATTACACCGAGATCCCCCTGCACAACGCGAGGATCATCCAGTCGCTACTGGATATGGCCGAAGACCGCCCAGCCGTTAACGAAAGCAACCCGGAGGGGCTTACCACGGTGCTGCTTCCGCCCGGCGTCATTTGCGTGGGGGCAGACGTCTTTCGGCGCGGCCAGACATGCCTTTGGATCAACCACGACTACACGCGGCTCTTAGGTTCGGGGACTCCGGAAAAAATCGGCGCGAGTCCGGTAGATTGCGGCGGGACAGTAATAAAGACGCCGTTCCGGTATAACGAAGGGATCAAGGGCGAATACCGGGCGGCGGCGATACGCATAAGGGGGCGCGAATACGGCAACGCCTCGCGCGCGGCAAGGCACCATGTCTTTATCGAAAACTTTACGCTTGACGGCGGGGGCGAATGGACCGGGGAATATGAATGGGACTCGTCCGACAAACGCGACAAAGATTACGGCTGGGACATTACGCACCACGGAATCAACGTAAGCGTTGACGACCTCGTCGACTACGTGATAATAAAAAATATAACGGTAAAAAATTTCCGCGGCGAAATGATGTACATAGGAGGGCATAACACCGGTTATTTGGAAGTTACGCGCTGCGTCGTCGGCGGGACGAACGCCTCGTGCAACAACCTCGACGGCCATACCGTCTATTGCCACGAAAACCAATGGGGGCTCGAGGATTCG
>WREB01000128.1 GCA_009779525.1 Defluviitaleaceae bacterium | reverse complement strand
CATCAGGAACAAGGAATCGGTTTGTTCCATCGATGTCCAGTTTTATTTGGGTTATTCTTATTATAAAACCGAAAAATGGCAGGAAGCGATCGAGGCGCTTGAGGAAAGTTTCAGGCTTTACAGCTTGCATTTAGAGGATAAAATCGACGCCGAGGAACTGGTATACGACATATATGATTTTTCGAAGGATACGTACACGTTCCAAATCAACATTATAACAAGCAATTGCCTAATAAATATGGAAAAATACGACGAAGCCCGTGTGCGGCTTAGCAACGTCGAAAAAAACGACATTTTGGTTCTCGACGCGTACTGCCGTTTGTTCGAAAAAAGCGAAACGTACGGTCAAATCATTTGGTTGTATAAAAAGATAATCGACGATTCTATCGGCAACTGGGATTTTTACACATATCTAAGCGGGCACTTGGATACCGCCATAACTGCAAGCGAAAAGGCGCTTGAATATTTAAGGGCTTTTGTCGAAGCAGATATCGAAGCGGACGATTTTACGCAATTGCAAAAGCTGCGCTATTTTTACCTTGAGTACGATAAAAACGGGTTGGATGGTGCGCTTCGATATTTTATGCAACCTTCTGTAGTAAGCGACTTAAAAAATAAAGTTTATTACTACAGTACGATATCGTACATCGCAATGAAATGTGGAGACATTTTCCTTGGATTAACAAATATCATGGATATTGCCTATGCAGGGGTGATTATCGGGAATATAAGAGCCGCGCATAACGATCTTGTGGAAATCGCCATGCAGTTTGCAACAATGCGTACGCCGAACGAGCTTAATACGGCATATTGGCTTTCGCAATTATACGAATGTGTGTTGATAACCGTAGACGATATCGAGGACGATACCAAAAAGCTTTTATTCGGAAAATACATTGAAACTACCAGTTTATATATGCGCGGAATTTTTAACCCCGCCATGCTTAACGATGAAAACATAATGCTTTTACAAGTGCCGTTCCGTTTCGTGCATTTTATGGAAAAAGCGGACGATTGCCGGAACAGGGGCGATGAATTCGGATATTTCAAGAACATGAAAACCGCTTTCTACCATGATGAAAGATTCGAACTTTTTGTTAAATGGCAAACGAAGCTTTACAAGGAAGAAAAAGAAAAGAAGCAGGATAAAACGAATGAACTTAACGCTTTGACGCGTTCGTTAAGGTCCGCTATTTATAAGATGATCGATGCGGGCAAAACAGAGGAGGCAAAAAAACTAATTGCACAGTATGAGGCGATAAACCCGACGGACGAAGGAATCGCCGGCTTGAAACGGCGCCTCGTAAAATTGGTTTAAAATAACGATTTTAGCCTTTCCAAAGCCGGCGGGTAATCACCGGCTTTTTTATACATTTCGACGGCGTCGTTCTTCATCCCTACCGCTTCCAAAATAACGCCGATGTTGAAATACGATAAAAACGAAGTGATTCCCTTATAGCCCCATTCCTTGTCGCCGATGCAGCTTTCGAAGCATTCGACCGCCTCGATGAGCATCCCCGCGTTTTGGCGGACGTGGCCGGCAAGAAAACGAAAATGCGGATAACGCCAATAAGACGGTTTGTATCTTTCGACAAGCTCGTGCGCCTCGCGGTATCTGCCGGTGTTTATCAAAGCGTAGCCGTAGCATTCGACAAGGCTGTAAACATACTCTGTTTCGGCGCGCGGATGGAGCGCCAACGATTTTTCGAAAAACCCGCATGCCTTTGGCAAGTCGCGCTGCCGGTTGAAAAAAATCTTTCCCATTTGAAACAGCAGGTAAGGGTCGTCGGGCGCTTTGTTTAACGCGTCCTCAAGCATTCTCTCGTTGCGTGAGATCTTATCGTTTTTTTTCACGGCTTCGTCCGTGTAGCCGTAGTGGTTAAGGAGAATCGGTATTTCGTAAGAAACGACCGGCGCGCCGGCTTCGTCAAGCGGCTTTATCTGCTCGTGGATCGTGCCTTCGAAGCGGTAGAGCCGCCTACTGTACAGACGGTTGAAAAAAAACGTAGACATGTTCGCGGTGTCGATCCTTTCGACCGAACCGACTTTTTTCGGGTCATTAATGAACTTTCGTATTACGTCTTTATCAATCTCGACGACTTCCTCGTCCGCGTCGACGCAAAGCACCCAGTCGTTTTGTGCCTGTTCGGCCGCGAAGTTGCGCGCGGCGGAGAAGTCGTCGATCCATTTGAAATCGAATACCCTCGCGCCAAATTCTACGGCGATCTGCCTCGTGCCGTCCGTCGATCCGGTGTCGACGACGACGAGGTCGGTCAATCCGATTAAGTCAACGACGCTTTTAAGGCACGCGTTTAAAAAATCGCGTTCATTCTTAACGATCATGCAGAGGCTTATGTCCATTCGCTTATTTCCATTCGTTTATTTCCATTCGTTTATCCCCATCCGCCCATTCCAATCCGCTATTTCCGTCCACCCGCATTCGGCCCGGTATTTCCGTAAACCACTTCCATAAGCGTCAGTCCTTGCGGCGGCATCGTCTTGCCCGCCCGCGTCCGGTCACCCGATTCGATTATGCCGGGCATTTCGCCCGCGGAAATTTTTCCGAGCCCCGCGTAGACAAGCGTCCCCGCGATTATCCGCACCATGTTGTAAAGGAACGCATTGCCCGCGACCGTTATCGTGACCTGGCGCCCGCCGGATATTTCGCATGACCCGACTTCGCATGAATAGACTTCCCTAACCGGCGACTGCGCGGCGTTGTCCGGAGTCGCCGCGCGGAAGGCGGAGAAGTCGCGCCGTCCCAAAATGTGCGCCGCCGCCTCGCGCATCGCGCCAATGTCAAGCGCACACTTCACGAAAGCGCTGTAGCGGCCAGTCAGCGGATCGGGGTGTTTGGCGTTGCGGATTTGGTAGATGTAGGTCTTGCTTTTCGCGTGGCGCGGATTGAAACCGTCCGCGACGACTTCCGCCGCCGATACTGATATGTCCGGCGGAAGCGCGGCGTTTACCACATCGGGCAATTTATTTAACGGTATCTTCATTTCTTCGGCGAAGAAGGCCGCGCGCTGCCCCTGCGCGTGCACGCCCGCGTCGGTGCGGCTTGCCGAACGGAGCGTCACGTTTTGCGATAACAGACGCGCAAGCGTTTCTTCCATCACCTGCTGGACGGCTATGCCGTTGGTTTGGCGCTGCCAGCCCGCGTAGCCGGTCCCGTCGTAGGCGACTGTCAGAAGAATTTGCATTTCGCGCTCAGTTTTCCCACTGCGATACGTACAGCTTGTGATATTCGCCTTTTAATTCCATCAATTCATCGTGCGTGCCCGATTCGGCGATGTTTCCGCCGTTTATCACCATGATTTTGGTGGTGTTTCGTATCGTGGAAAGGCGGTGCGCTATTATGAAGGACGTCCGCCCCGCAAGCAGGCGGCTCAAGCCTTCCTGCAGCGCAAGCTCCGTCTTGGTGTCGATGTTCGCCGTCGCCTCGTCGAGTATCAGTATCCTCGGGTCGGCGAGAAGCGCCCTCGCGAACGAAATCAGCTGCCTCTGCCCGACAGAGAGCCTGCTTCCGCGCTCGTTGACCTCGGTTTGGTAGCCCTTCTCCATCTCGACGATAAATTCGTGGGCGCGGACGGCCTTCGCAGCCTCGATCACCTCGTCGTCGGTCGCTTCAAGCCTGCTGTAGCGGATGTTATCCATCACCGTACCCGAAAACACGAAGCTGTCCTGCAGCATCACGCCCATTTGCCTTCGCAGGGATACGAGCGTAGCGCCGCTTATGTCGAAGCCGTCGATCAAAACCTTGCCGCCGCTTAGGTTGTAAAACCGGCTTATCAGGTTCACGACCGTCGTCTTGCCGGCCCCGGTCGGGCCGACGAGCGCGATCGTATCGCCCGGCGCGCACTTGAAATTTATACCGTTTAAGACGTACTGCCCTTCCTCGTAGGCGAAGGTTACGTTTTCAAATTCAACCTCGCCCTTTATTTCCGGCATCTGCACGGCGCCCGGCGCATCCTCGACGATCACGGGCTCGTCAAGCGTCTCGAATATACGCTCGAGGTAGCTCATGTTGGCGACGAGCGTGTTGTAGAAATTGGCGATGTTCGTTATCGGCATCCAAAACCTGCCGATGTAGCTCCCGAACGCGACGAGCACGCCGATCGTGAGCTGAGAGCTAGTAACGCGCGATACGCCGTAGATGTAAAGGAGGGAGGTCGTCCAAATCGAGATGTTGTCGATCGCGGGCCAAAGCAGAAACATTTTTTTGAGCGCGTTCATGTAGGAGCGCTTCACGTCGGTCGTGACCTCCGCGAAGAGCCGCTTGTTTTCCTCTTCGCGCGCGAAGGACTGCGTTATTTTTACGCCCGCGATGCTCTCGTGGATGTAGGCGTTCATGTTCGATTGCTTCGCGCTGTACGCGCGGTAAAGGCGGCGCGTGACCGTCTTAAGGCAAAACGTGAAGACCAGAAGCACCGGAAGCCCCGCCATGCTCACAAGCGTCAGCCTCGGGTCAAGCAGAGCCATCATCGCGACGATGACGACAAGCGAAAACATTTCGGTCAAGACGTTTACAAGCCCGCCGGAGAGCATGTCGCTAAGCGTGTTTATATAGTTGACTACCCTGACTAAAATTTTTCCGTGCGGCCGGTTGTCGTAGAACGAAAACGGGAGCTTTTGCAAATGCGTGAAGAGGTCCAGCCTGATGTCGCGGATGATTCCCTGCCCGACGCGAGACATCGTTCCGACGCGGTAGCGCAGTATGAAGAAGTTGACCGCAAGCGTCGCGGCCATCGCCGACGCGATCAGCAAAACCAGCGCCGAGTTTTTTTCGGGTATCGCCTGGTCGATCGCCACCTTGGTGAAATACGGCGTGAGCAGCGAAAGTATGCTTGATATGATCGTAAGCGCGAGAGTCAGCAGCAATTTTTTGAGGTACGGCGAAATGTATTTACGCAGCCTTTTGATATGCGAAACCTTAAATTCGCCCTTCGAAAGAAGGGCCTCGTCCACCTGGTAGGTGTTACGCGCCATCGGCCGAAGCACCTCCCTGCCCGGAAATGGATTCGCCATTTCCTCCTTGCTCGGGATTTACTTCGT
>WREB01000127.1 GCA_009779525.1 Defluviitaleaceae bacterium | reverse complement strand
TCAACAGCTTCATCATCGGGCCGAGCCCGTGCATCGGGTAGAGCTCCGCGTTCCGGTGCAGGTGGTGGCGCAATCGGAAGCTTCCTTCGTCAAAGCCGCCGGACAGCAGGGAGCGCAGGTCGTGCTGGTAGCCGCACTGGATGTGCACGAGCTCGCCGAACATGCCCCTTTCGCACATCAGCTTAAGCGCCATCTCCTCCCTTCCGAACACGCAGTTTTCGAGGAACATGCACGAGATTCCCGTTTCTTCGTAAACTTTCACGAGCTCGAAGCAGTGCGCGAGCGTCTGGGCGCCCCCGCATTCGATGCCGGGGCGAATACCCTGCCTCATCGCCCTTATCGCGAGCGGGATATGCGTTTGCCATGAAGTCGCGATAATTACAGCGTCAAGTCCGGGATGCGAAAAAAAATCGCCTTCGTCGGAGTAAACCGAAGGCGATCCGTTTGCTTTGGCTTCGTAAAGCCTCGCCGCTTCCGCAGCCTTGCTTTTATTTAAGTCGCATACGCAGGCCAACTCGAATTTATACGGAAAGGCGGCGTCGGCGGCCATATCGCCGAGCAGGCCCGAAATAAACTGGCCCCTCTCGCCGGTCCCGATGACGCCTACGCCAAGCTTCACCGATGAATCGCCCATAAACTCTTCAGGCCCAGTTGAAACGGGCGAGCAGTTTCTCGCCGTTTTTGTGGAGTATGTTTAGGCGGTCGTCGTCGGAAATTTCGGCGTCAAGCAGGCATCCGATGTAGTAAAACGTGCTGAACCAAGGCAGATCGCAGCCGAAGAGTATCTTTTCGCTGCCCGCGCCGGCGACGAGCTTCTCTAACGCGCCGCGTTCGCTTAGCACGGCGGTGAGCTCGAGGTAAATGTTCGGGAACTCGTTGGCGAGTTTGATCGCGGCGTCCCAATTCCTTTTGAACGAATGGCCGCAAACCAGCGTGACGTCGGGATATTTATCCGCGACCGCGCGCAGGTTTTCGGGCCCGTCGTTTTTGCTTCCGTCCCAGGTATGCGAAAGGCAGATCAGTTTTTTTGCGTTCGCGTATTCCCAATAGGGTTCGTGAAGCGGCGAATCAACGGGCACGTTGAAGTAGCCCGTCAGGAATTTAAACCCGGCGTAGCAATCTTCGTTAGCCTCGAAGAGTTTGATGTCGCGATCAAAGTCCAGATCGTACGAACGCACCGCCATATAGGCGCGAAGCGGCCCCCCGTATTTTTTTATCGGCCCGAGGTTCGCGCTTTCGCCGGCCGCCGAGGCGAACAGGGCGAGATGCGAGCAGAATATGAAACGTTTTATCCCCGCCCGCTCCATGGTCGCAAGCATTTGCTCGGGCCTGCCGGCGTTGATGAATCCGCCAGGCATCTCGTGCATATGGCCGTGGAAGTCGTAAACGGGGCAGCCTTCGATTTTTCCGTCGTCCCAGAAACGGCCCGCGAGACGGCTTTCCGGATTTATGTATTCGCCCATAGCTTGATCTCCTTTACGATTCGGTATCGCTCCAGCCGCGTTCGTCGTTTTCCGCTCCGTTATGGAATCTGTTTATTAAATATAGCAGATTGCCGCCGGCAATCGCCTCGAACGCCATTTCGGGAATATCCGCCTGTTTCAGCTGAAGCATCGCGCCCCCTATGTACATCGAAGGAAACCTGCTCCCGAACAAAAACCTGCGCGCGCCGTATTCGGCGACAAACATTTCGATCCCGTGATCCGAAAGCATGAAGGAGAGGTCCATGTATAAGTTGATGAACTGCGAAAGGAACGGGCGGTCGAACCGGTCTGAAGGCCATTCGTTTGAAGGCGCGTAGATCGCGGTAAGCGAAGGGAACCGCTCCATCACGTCGTAGATCTCGCCCGCCGTGATCCCGCACGCGGTGTCGAAGATTACGGGGATATTGTGCGAATCCGCCATTTCATAATAATCGGCGAGCACTCCGGGCTTTGCCAGATAATTGTGTATTGCCGGGGCTACGCGAAGCGCCGCGAAGTTTCCCTCGCGAAGCACCGCGGGCAGATCCGACGGCTCGGGGATTTCGTGGGTGCAGCTCGGAAGCAATGTGTAGACGCCGTACAGATCGAGCGTCGCGGTCTTCAGCGTTTCCTTCAAAAAATTGTTTCCGTATGCGACCCCGGTAAAATCCGAATCCGCCGCCCTTACCAACCCGCCGGAAACGCCGGCCCTTTTAAGGGACGCTTCGAGCGAAGCCAAATCCCTGCACGGAAGCAGGGGTATCTCGTTAACGTTGTTAGTAACTCCGAAGCAAAGGTTGGCGTCATAAAACCGCGCCATATCTTTCACCGCCTGATCTTTAATCGAAATTTCCGCCGTTTTGTGTCCGGTTATTTTATTCGCAATGCGCGTCTTGCGCAAGAATTGTCGAAGCATCTATGTTAACGCCGCCGCGTGGGGTATAATTGCCGCGCGCGCCGCGCTTCGGCCGACGGGGGTAAAATGGAAGGCTTGTCGCTTTTAACCGATTTCTACGAATTGACTATGATGCAGGCGTACTACCTCACCGAACGCAAAAGCGGAGAGAGGCAGTCGGCCGCGTTCGACATGTTCTACCGCGAAAACCCCGACGGGAACGGCTACGCGATCGCCGCGGGCCTCTGGCAGGCCGTGGAGTATATTAACGGGCTGCGTTTCGGGCGCGAGGACGTCGATTATCTAAAGTCGACCGGCGCGTTCGAGGACGGATTCCTCGATTCGTTGTTAACTTTTAAGTTTACCGGCGACGTCAACGCGATCCCGGAGGGCACCGTCGTTTTTCCCAACGAGCCGCTTTTGACGGTGGTCGCCCCGGTGATGGAAGCGCAGTTGATTGAGACCGCTTTATTAAACATAATCAACCACCAAAGCCTGATCGCCACCAAGGCGGCGCGCATCGCACAGGCGGCTTCGGACGACGTCGTCATCGAAATGGGCCTGAGGCGCGCGCAGGGACCGGACGCCGGAATCTACGGGGCGCGCGCCGCTATAATCGGCGGATGCGCGGCCACAAGCAACGTGCTTGCCGGGCGCATGTTCGGCGTTCCCGTAAGGGGGACGCACGCGCACAGCTGGATCATGAGCTTCGATTCCGAAATTGAGGCGTTCCGCATGTACGCAAAAATTTATCCCGACTCGTGCATGCTGCTCGCGGACACGTACGACACGCTGAAGTCGGGCGTTCCGAACGCGATTGCCGTTTTTGGCGAAATGAGGGGGCAGGGCTTTGAGCTTAAAAATTACGGGATAAGGCTCGACAGCGGGGACCTTGCTTATCTTTCAAAAAAGGCGCGAAGGATGCTTGACGGCGCGGGTTTTGCCGAAGCGAAGATAAGCGCCTCGGGCGACCTGGACGAACACCTGATAACCGACCTAAAAAACCAGGGGGCTCGGATAGACATATGGGGGGTTGGGACCAACCTGATAACGTCGAAAAACAATCCGGCGTTCGGCGGCGTCTACAAGATGGCGGCGGTATCAAACGGCGGGAAATGGGAGCCGAGGATAAAGCTTTCCGAAAACCCCGCGAAGGTGACAAACCCGGGCCGCAAAAAAATCCACCGGATTTACGACGGCGCCACGGGAAAAATCAAGGCCGACCTCATCGCGCTTTCTGACGAAAGCTACGACAACGGAAGCGACCTGACCATTTTCGACCCGTTCGCGACATGGAAGCGGATGACATTGGAAGCGGGTTCGTTTACGCTGCGCGAACTGCTCGAGCCGGTTTTTATCGGCGGAGCGTGCGTGCAAAAAAAGAGGGACGTTATGGAAATACGCGAATACTCCGTCGCCGAGCGCCATACGCTTTGGGACGAGCACAAGCGCCTCACCAATCCGCATCCGATACCGGTGGACTTATCGAAACCCCTCTACGACCTGAAGCAAAGAATGATAGCTTCGATACGCGCGTAAATCGCAAACTATTAACGCGCGCCGCGAGTTTATAAATGAAACGAAGGGAAGCGTCTATGAAAAAAATCATCGCTTTATTAACTTTGTTCGCCTTGGTCGCGAACCTTGCCGCGGGCTGCGGCGGCGGGACGCAAAACGGAGCCCCGCCAACGCCCGAGCCAACCGCAACGCCCGCCGCGACGCCGTCGCCCGCCCCGACGCCAACCCCGACGCCCGAACCAACCCCGACCCCCATACCGATTAACTGGGAGGAAGCGGAAGCGGTTTTCAAAATCAACTTGGGCGGCCCGGACCTTGACGACGGATGGGTTTCGGACGAAGGTTTTTGGGAGGATTTTTCCAACTGGGCGCCCGCGGCTTCTTACGAGAACGGGGCGATGACACGCGACGACGGATCAGCCATAAGAAAATTTGAGATCGACGAGTCCGCGCTCGAGCCGCTCACAAGGCCCGCGCCGTTCGACGTATACATGACGCTCAGGGACTGCGTGGACATCGACTACACATTCGACGGGCTTACGCCCGGCGGCCTCTACTATGTCTATCTTCACTTAAACGGGCGCTACATGTACGGCCCGAGCCAAGTATGCCTGGGCGTCGAAGTTAACGGCGAACCGGTCCCGGGATTCGACCGGCTCGACGTGTTTAGGATGGGTTTCGACCTTTACGGGGCCGCGAACGGCTTGCTTGCCACCGGATTCGAAGCCTTAGCCGACGGCGGGGGCGCGCTCGTAATCAAGCTGCTTAAGGCCGGTGATTGGGGCTCCGGCGTGTGCGGGATCGAAATAATACCACTGCATTGAAGACGGCGTGATATGAATCTATAATGTCGCGGAGAACAATCGCCGCGGCGAGGAGGGCCAAATGAGTTTCCTTACGGATTTAAAGAAAAAGCTTGAGCAGCTAAAAAATTTCGAGCTTGACATGATCATCGGGCTTGACGGCTTCGTCGACGAAATAATCCATGTCGTCGACAAAAGGCAGGACCTGGAAAACTTCACGCGGGTCAGCACGATAGGCGAGCTCGGAAGCCGGATAAGCAGAGCGGCGGGGCTTAGCACCAATATCGAGATGGTGACGCTCCAGACGAAACTCGGGGGTAACGGCCCGATTTTATCGAACGCGCTGCTTGAATACGGGGTTGGCCTCACCTACGTCGGTGCGATAGGAAGCCCC
>WREB01000126.1 GCA_009779525.1 Defluviitaleaceae bacterium | reverse complement strand
TTCGTGGGGTTCGTGCTGCTTATGCTGCTCGCGGTTTTCATCGCCTGGCAGGACATAATGAAGATGCTATGACGACGCGAAGCGAAACCAGGCCCGTCTTCGTCGGGAACGTCCAAATCGGCGGCGGCGCGCCGGTTTCCATCCAGTCGATGACGAAGACCGACACGCGCGACGTCCCCGGCACAATCAGGCAGATCAGCGAGTTGGCCGAGGCCGGCTGCGAGATCATACGCGCCGCGGTACCGGATATGGAAGCCGCCGAGGCTTTCGGCAAAATAAAAAAGCAAATAAAGATACCGATAGTCGCGGACGTGCACTTCGATTATAGGCTCGCGCTCGAATCAATCAGGCGCGGCGCGGACAAAATACGCATCAACCCCGGCAACATCGGCGGCGGCGACCGATTAAGGCAAGTGGCCGAGTCCGCAAAGGCAGCGGGAATACCGATACGCGTCGGGGTAAACTCCGGCTCGCTCGAAAAAGAAATTTTGCGCCGCGAAGGCGGGATAACGGCAAACGGCCTTTGCGAGAGCGCGCTCGCGTCCGTCGGAATGCTTGAATCGCGCGGCTTCCGCGATATTGTCGTCACGGTTAAGTCGACCGACGTGCCCACGACTTTCGACGCGTTCAAGCTGCTAGCCGAAAAAATCGGCTACCCGCTCCACATCGGGATCACCGAGGCCGGCACCCCCTACCGCGGGTCGGTCCGCTCGGCCGTCGGGCTTGGCGCGCTGCTTTGCATGGGGATCGGGGATACGATTCGCGTTTCATTGACGGGCAACCCCGTCGAAGAGGTAAAATGCGCGAGACTGATTTTACAGTCGGCCGGGGTCAGGAAGTTCGGGGCGGAAATGGTTTCGTGCCCGACGTGCGGAAGGACCGGGACCGACATGATGCAAATCGCCGAAAAAATCGAGGCCTTTTGCGAAAATTTCGATAAGCCGATCAAAGTCGCGGTTATGGGCTGCGAAGTCAACGGGCCCGGCGAGGCGAGGGAAGCCGATTACGGAGCGGCGTGCGGAAAGGGTTCCGGAGCGCTATTTAAAAAGGGTGAAGTCATAAAAAAAGTCCCCGATGAAAATATCGCGGACGAGTTGATCGAATTGATTAAACGATCGGAAAATATTCACTAACCGGTATTATTAGCTTCGTTAAATTTAAACCAGCTCTATGACGGCCATCTCCGCCGCGTCGCCGAACCGGGGACCTATTTTTACGATCCGCGTGTAGCCGCCGGCCCGGTTCGCGTATCTTGGCGCGATCTTGTCGAACATCAGCGCCGCCATGTCCACTTCCTTCGAAAGGCTCCGCATCTTTCTTCCGTCGTCCGGCGTCTTCGTGACCGGGTACAATACGCTTAGCATCTTCCTGCGCGCCGCCAGCCGCGACGGGTTGTCCTTCTTTATCGTCTTTTCGACTTCGTTGTAAACGGTTATCCGCTTGCCGTCCTTTTCCGTCTTTACGCGCTTGCCGTTCTTATCCTTCTGCGGCACCTTCGCGGTTATGGTTTCGGTAGTGAAATTATCCTTTTCCCTTACGGCGAGCGTGATCAGCTTTTCCGCGATGCAGCGCACTTCCTTCGCGCGCGTGACCGTGGTCGTTATCCTGCCGTGATAGAGGAGCTGCGTCGCAAGGCTTCTAAGCATCGCCTTCCGTTGGGTTGTCGTCCGACCTAGTTTGCGTTGACCGGGCATTCTTATCTCTCCTTATTCGTCAGACGGCGTCAGCGCGAGACCTAAGTCAGCCATCTTGTTCAAGACTTCCTCGAGCGATTTGCGGCCGAGGTTTCGCACCTTCATCATGTCTTCCTCTTTTTTATTAGCAAGGTCCTCGACCGTGTTTATCCCGGCGCGCTTCAGGCAGTTGTACGACCTGACCGAAAGGTCCAGCTCCTCGATGCTCATCTCGAGCACCTTGACCTTCATCCCCTCTTCCTTTTCGATCGCGATTTCGGAATTGCCCGAATTGTCGGAAAGGTTCACGAACTTGGTGAGGTTGTCGGTAAGGATCTTGGCCGCCATGCTCACGGCGTCGTCGGGGTTTACCGTTCCGTTCGTCCAAACCTCGAGCGTGAGCTTGTCGTAGTCGGTGACGCTGCCTACGCGCATGTCCTCGACGGAAAAGTTAACCTTGCGGACCGGGGTGTAAATCGAATCTATCGGAATCAAGCCTATCGGCTGGTCGGGATTCTTGTTCTTTTCGGCGCCGACGTACCCGTGCCCCTTGCGTATCGTAAGCTCGATCGAAAGCTTCGCGTTCTCGCCGTCAAGAGTCGCTATGTGAAGGTTCGGGTTCATTATTTCGACGTCCGCGTCGACTTTAATATTTTTCGCGAGGATTTCGCCGTCGCCGCTTTGCTCGATATAGGCGATCTTCGTCTCGGCGTTGTCGCTGTAGTTCTTTATGGCGAGGTTCTTTAAATTAAGGATTATTTCGGTTATGTCTTCCTTGACGCCCTGTATGTGGCTGAATTCGTGGAGGATCCCCTCGACGCGGATGTTGCTTACCGCGGCGCCGGGCAGCGATGAAAGCAGTATCCTGCGGAGCGAATTGCCTAGCGTCGTGCCGAAGCCGCGTTCGAGCGGCTCGACGACGAACTTGCCGTACATTCCGTCCTTGACTTCGGAAATCTCTATGCGAGGTTTTTCAGTTTCTATCACGCGACCAAACCCCCTGAATATCTCATGCGGCCGTTATTGGCCGATGGAATGCGACCGGAATTATTTCGAGTACAGCTCGATGATAAGCGTTTCGCGAACGGGTATCTCGATCTGGTCGCGGTTCGGGACCGCGTTGACCGTGCCGCGAAGCAAGTCGGGTTCCGATGTGATCCATTCGGGTAAAATCCTGGTCGAAGTGATCTCAAGCACGTCCTTGAACCTTTGGAGCGACTTCGATTTGTCGCGTATTTGCACGATATCCCCGGCCTTTAATTGATACGACGGGATGTTGACCTTCCTGCCGTTAACCGTGACGAGGTTGTGCCGGACAATCTGCCTCGCCTCGGTCCTCGAGCGCCCGAAGCCCATCCGAAACACCGCGTTGTCAAGCCGCATCTCAAGCAGGCGCAGCAAGTTCTCGCCGGTGACGCCGGGCATGCGGTCGGCGATGTCGAAATAGTTGCGGAACTGAGTTTCCATTATCCCGTAGATGCGCTTCGCCTTTTGCTTTTCGCGGAGCTGCTGGCCGTATTCGGAGACTTTCTTGCGCGAAGTGCCGTGCTGGCCGGGCGCCGAGGCGCCCGACTTGCGGTTTGAGATCGGGCAGGTGTTCTTCGAGCACTTCTCGCCCTTCAAAAATAGTTTTTCGCCTTCCCTGCGGCAAAGCCTGCATACCGGGCCCGTATATCTAGCCATATCAATATCCTCCAATCAAACCCGTCTGCGTTTAGGCGGCCTGCAGCCGTTGTGCGGTACCGGCGTCACGTCCTTGATCAGCGTGACTTCGAGGCCCGCCGCCTGCAGCGCGCGGATCGCCGCCTCGCGCCCGCTCCCGGGGCCCTTTACGTATACTTCGACTATCTTGAGGCCGAATTCTTTGGCTGCGCTAGCTGCGGTGTCCGCGGCCATCTGAGCCGCGTACGGGGTCGACTTCCTCGAACCGCGGAAACCCAGCTGCCCCGCCGACGCCCACGAAAGCGCGTTTCCGGCCGAATCGGTTATGGTGACGATCGTGTTGTTGAATGATGACTGTATATGCGCCTGACCGCGGTCGACGAACTTCTTGTCGCGCCGTCTGCGCGTCGCCGTCTTTTTAACGACTCTTTTCGGCATTTACTGTCCTCCTGAGCTTAATATTTTAAGGGATTATTTTTTCTTGTTGGCGACAGTGCGGGCCTTGCCCTTCCTTGTCCGCGCGTTCGTCCTGGTCCGCTGGCCCCTCACCGGAAGGCCCCTGCGGTGGCGCACGCCCCTGTAGCAGCCTATCTCTATCAGCCGCTTGATGTTCAGCGCCACTTCCCTGCGCAAGTCGCCCTCGACGGTTTGGGTCTTGTCAATGACGTCCCGGATGCGCACGACCTCGTCGTCGGTAAGGTCGCGGACGCGCGTATCGGGGTTTACCCGCGCTTCCTTCAAAATTTTATTTGAGCTTGGGCGCCCTATCCCGAAAATATAAGTCAACCCTATTTCAACGCGTTTTTCCCTTGGCAAGTCCACGCCTGCGATTCGAGCCATTTACCGCTTCGCCTCCTGTATTGTCATCCCTGTTTTTGTTTGTGCCTCGGATTTTCGCATATGACGCGTATAGCGCCCTTACGCTTTATAATCTTGCATTTTTCGCAAATCGGTTTGACCGACGGCCTTACCTTCATGGGTATTCTCCTTATATTTATTTGTCGCGCCAGATTATCCGCCCTTTTGTCAAATCGTACGGCGACATTTCTATCAAAACCTTATCGCCCGGGATGATCCTGATAAAATTCATCCTGAGCTTTCCGGATATATGCGCTAGTATCTTATGCCCGTTCTCGAGCTGAACCTGGAAGTTGGCGTTGGGCAGCTTCTCTATTACCTTACCCTCGACCTCGATGACATCGTCCTTTGACAATATATCAGTCCTCCTTAAAGGGCCGGAGCCATTTGCGTAAATCCGCGTCGCACATGCCGCGCGGCCCCGCGGCGTTTAGGTCAAGCACCGCGTTTAGCGGTTGCACGTGCCTATCCTTCTTTCGTTTCGGCTTGCCGAGGGGACGCGTTTCCCCGTCCGCAATCATCAGATATTCGCCCTCTATTTTAAGCACCGCAAACATTTTGCCCTTGTCGCGCCCGTTCTTCGATTTGACGACGCTTCCGGCGCACAAGTTCATACCGTCATTATTTCCGGCTCCCCGTCCGTAATCAGGACGGTGTTTTCGTAGTGCGCGGAATATTTTTTGTCCAGTGTTACGATGGTCCAGCCGTTTTCAAGCGTCTCCACTTCCGCTCCGCCTTCGTTTACCATCGGCTCGACCGCAAGCGTCATGCCTCTCTTTAACATCGGCCCCCGAGTCGCCATCTTGTGGTTCGGTATCTGCGGGTCCTCGTGGACCTGCCGGCCTATCCCGTGGCCGCACCATTCCTGTACGACCGTAAACCCGCAT
>WREB01000125.1 GCA_009779525.1 Defluviitaleaceae bacterium | reverse complement strand
TCGAGCTGCGAGATAAGATAAAGACCTGCGGCGAGTCTTACGACGACGCGCAAAGCCCGGACGACGGGCAGTTCGGCAGGCTTGCCTCGGTCGGTTCGTCAAGCGAAAGGAAGGACGCGCTGGACGCGCTGCTTGCGCTTGGGTACGGCCGGTCGGAAAGCTTGAAGGCGGTGGTCGGCGCGGCATGCGACGGCATGGGGGCGGAGGCGATCGTGCGCGGCGCGCTCCGGCTGCTCTCGAAAACATGATGACTCAAATTAAACGGCGCCGCGCCGATGGATGATTATCGGGGCGCGACGGCGCCGGGATTTTTTCGCGACGACGAGGACGAAAACGAGCTAAAGCTCAGGCCGTCGTGCTTCGACGATTATGTCGGGCAGGAATCGGTCAAGCGGAACATGAAAATATTCATTCAGGCCGCTATAGAGCGGGGCGAAACGCTCGACCACGTCCTGCTCCACGGTCAGCCCGGGCTCGGCAAGACGACCCTTTCCTACATTATCGCCTCCGAAATGGGCGCGCGCATCCGCGTGACGACCGGCCCCGCGATCGAGCGGCCCGGCGATATGGCCGCGGTGCTTAACGACCTTAACGAGGGCGATTTTTTATTTATCGACGAAATTCACCGGCTCAACCGCGCGATCGAAGAGATTTTATATCCCGCGATGGAGGATTTTTTGCTCGACATCGTGATCGGCAAAGGACCCGCCGCGAAAAGCATCAGGCTCGAGCTCCCGAAGTTCACGCTTATCGGCGCGACGACCAGGATAGGGCTCCTTACCGCGCCGCTTCGCGACCGATTCGGAGTCGTGCATCACCTGGAGCCGTACGGGATCGGGGATTTGAAGACGATCCTCGCGAGGTCCGCGGGGGTTCTCGGCACGAAGCTCACCGACGAAGGCGCCGAGGAACTGGCGAAGCGCTCGCGCGGGACGCCCCGCATCGCAAACAGGCTGCTCAAGCGCGTCCGGGACTTCGCGCAGGTACAGTACGAGGGCGTCGTGACGGAGGATGTGGCGCGCGTTTCGCTTGACGACCTTGGAATCGATCCGCGCGGACTCGACGCGGTCGACAAGAAGCTGCTCGGCGCGATAATAATAAAGTTCGGTGGCGGTCCCGTCGGGCTCGAGACATTATCCGCTTGCATCGACGAAGAACCGGGCACGATCGAGGACGTCGCGGAACCGTTCTTGCTTCAGCTTGGCTTCATACAGCGCACGCCGCGCGGCAGGATCGCGACCCGCGCGGGTTACGCGCACATGGGGCACGTCTTGCCCGAAGGGCAGGTAAGCCTATACGAACAGGAGGGTTTAAAATGAACGAAAAAAAACTTAACGAGGATTGTCCATGCGCCTACGAATGCAAGCGCCACGGCGATTGCGAGGCGTGCAGGGAAAACCATAAGGGCGGGCTGACTTCCTGCCAGCGCATTAAAAAGGAAAGCGAAGAGGGGTGAGCCTATGACGAAACTGGGTTCTCCCCTCTTCATTTTGCGAAACGAATGCGCCAAAGACTTATTCGGCGTATTGGATAGGCTTGCGAAAATTGGGTACGACGGAGTCGAGTTCATAGGGCTGTTCGGGCATAAGCCCGGCGAGATACGAAGCAGGCTCGACTCTCTCGGAATTGACGCGATCGGCGACCACGTCCCGTTCGGCGAGTTCGCAAACGATCCGGAAAAAATAATCGAGGACCATCTGACACTCGGCTGCCGCTTCATTACCGTCGGTTCGCCGGGCCCGGACGGAATGCCCGGAAGCGACGGTTACCGCCTTACAGTCGAAACGCTAAACGCCCTGGGCGATAAAACGAAAAGCGCGGGGATGCGGCTGCTCTACCATAACCACGCCAACGAGTTGCGAAGCAGATTTAACGGTAAAACCGCGCTCGAATATTTTTTTGACGATACCGACCCCGGCCTTTTGCTTGCGGAGCCGGACCTGGGATGGATAATGATCGGCGGCGCGGAGCCTGTTCATTTTTTAAGGAAATACCGCTCGCGCTGCCCGGTGATACACTTGAAAGACTTTATCCGGACCGGCGAAAAAAGCGCGTTCGAATTCCGCCCGACCGGCTACGGCGAGGCGGGCTACGCAGCGCTTTGCGCGGAAATAAAAAAGCTTGCGATAAACCCCGAATGGTACGTGCTCGACCACGACGACGCGTACGGGCGCGACATTTTTTACGACTTGAAAATTTCGCTGGATTACGTAAAAAACCTGTCGGCAATAGACGGTTGACGGAAAGACAAACTGATATTAAAATGATATCAAAATATTACACGGGAGGACGCAGATGAACGAGACGAAATCGATCGATTACGAAGAGAGGGAACCGAAAGCGCTGAGCGGCATGGCGGTGCTCGTGCTTAACACGCTCGCGGTAATGGTTGCGGAGGCGGCGTTCGTCATAGGAATCATCATCATGGCGAACAAGAGCCCGAGCGACCCGCTGGGAGTGACGCTGTTCATCGTAGGAATGGTTTACGGATTTTTGATAGGTTGGATTCCGTACCTGGGGCTCAAGGTGATAAAACCGAACGAGGCATATGTGTTCACGTTATTCGGAAAGTACTACGGCACGATAAAACGCGAGGGGTTTTATTTCGTCAATCCGTTCGTCGCGGCGGTAAACCCCGCCGCCGGTTCATCGACCGCGACTTCTTCGTCCGTCGAGCAGCCGAAACCGGTCACGGTAAGCGGAGTCGCGCTGCAGTCGGGCGGAGTCTCGATGTTCAACAAAAAGATTTCGCTTAAGGTCAACACGCTCAACAACGAAAAGCAGAAGATCAACGACCAGCTCGGCAACCCGATAATAATAGGAATCGTCGTGGTATGGAAAGTCGTTAACCCGACGAAAGCCGTCTTCAACGTGGACCATTACAAAGAATTCCTCTCGATACAGTGCGATTCGGCGCTACGCAACATCGTCCGGCTCTACCCATACGACACCTTCGGCGACGACAACGAGAAGACGCTCCGCGGGAGCAGCCAGGAAATCGCGATGAAGCTTAAAGACGAGATCCAATCGAAAGTCGGGATAGCCGGAATCGAGGTCAACGAGGCGCGGATCACGCACCTCGCGTACGCGCCCGAAATCGCCGCGGCCATGCTTCAGCGCCAGCAGGCTTCGGCCGTGATCGACGCGAGGCAGATGATTGTAGAGGGCGCTGTCGGCATGGTCGAGCTCGCGCTCGCGAAACTATCCGCAAACAACATCGTGACGCTCGACGACGAGCGCAAGGCCGCGATGGTCAGCAACCTGATGGTCGTGCTTTGCGGCAACCGCGACGCGCAGCCGGTGGTAAACAGCGGATCGTTGTACTGATGAAATGGAGGAAAAAAAGCAGATCCCCCTACGGCTGACCAACGCGCTTTGGGCCGAGCTTTCCGCATGGGCCCAGGACGAGTTCCGGTCCGTCAACGGGCAGATCGAGTATTTGTTGACGCTTTGCGTCAACCGGAGGAAGAAAGGCGAATACGACGCGAAGGAAGGCGAAAATGAAAAAGAGCTATGGCTTTAACGAACTCCCGCCGATCGCTAGGATAATCGTAATAGGCTCGACGTTATTAGTAATCGCGGCGCTCGCCGTTTTCATAGGCCTTTCGATGCTCGAGACGAAAGCCGAGGTCAAAGACGGCGAGCTTCGGATCAAGGGTTTTTACGGTGTCACCGTACCGCTCGGCGAAATAACCGGCGTAGAGCTGCTGGACATGACGATCGGGCAGATCGGTTCGTTTACGCGCACCAACGGCGTGGGCGGGATGGGCCAGACGCTGCTTGGAAACTTCAGGACCGGCGGCGAAAGCGTGAAGCTTTTCGTCAAGTCGAAGGAGCCGCCGACGCTAATAGTCAGGCGAAGCGGCGGCGAAGACTTATACATCAGCTTCTACGACGCGCAGTCGACAAAAAAATTATACGACGAATTAATAGCCGCGCTATGACTTTTGCTGGCGGAGCCGATGAACCCGCTTAGGCGCATACAATACAACGCCCCGGTCACGCTCACTTTCACGCTCGTTTCCGCGGCCGCGCTCGCCGCTTCGCTATTGACCGGCGGTTATACCGACGCGTTGCTATTTTCGGTGTACCGCGCGGGAAGCGTAGACTTCTTCATGTTCGTCCGCCTGTTCGGCCACGCGTTCGGCCACGCCGACATAAACCATTACCTCGGCAACTTCGTGCTGATACTGCTGCTCGGACCGATGCTCGAAGAAAAATACGGCGGAAAATGGATCGCGCTGATGATGGCCGCGACCGCGCTCGTGACCGGTTTGATCTTCATGCTCGTCTCGAAGCCGGGCTCCGCGATGCTCGGCGCGAGCGGCGTCGTCTTCATGATGATGCTTCTGGCTTCGTTCACAAATTTGCGGAGGGGGCGGCTCCCGCTGACATTTTTGCTCGCGCTGATCGTTTTCGTCGGGCGGGAGCTATACGCGGGATTTTCGACCGGCGAGCTGACCGAAAGCTCGATGAACATATCGTACATGTCCCACATCGCGGGAGGGCTTTGCGGCGCGCTGTTCGGCTTCGTCGCGAACAAGGAAAAGATTTTGGACGGATCGTCAGGCGAATAAAAAACCGCCGCGGCTTATCGGCCGCGGCGGTTCGTTTTTATACGTTTATTTGCGTAAGCGGCGTTTCGATTGCGCCGTCCGGCTTCGGCACCCGGTGCCTGTGGTCGTTTAACGGATCGTTAGTCGCGGCCATCCACGCGTCCAGCCGCGAAAGCAAATCTTCCTTCGTCTTTTTATAGCGCGGATCGTTCGCAAGGTTAATCCTTTCCACCGGATCGAGGCGCAGATCGTAAAGCGCCTCCCGCTCGACCGAATTGTCGAGCAAACCGCTTTCAATTAAAAATTCTTTCGGCGCGCTTTCGTCGATGTTCGCCGGCGCATAGCCGCCCTGCATCCCGTAGCGTATTATGAGCTTATGCGTCTTCGTCCTGACCGAGCGCATCGGTTCGTACGACGCGTGGTAAGTCACCTCGCCGAAGACTTCTTCCCTGATCTCTTCTTTCTTGCCCTCGAACAACGGGACCAGCGATTTTCCCTCGAGCCAGTCCGGTTTGATTACGCGGAGCAATTCGCAGACCGTC
>WREB01000124.1 GCA_009779525.1 Defluviitaleaceae bacterium | reverse complement strand
CCCGATCTGCGGGACCGAGACGCCTTTTTGCGCGGCCAGCTCCCTCGCGCGGTCCACCCTCGCGAAATTGACCTCGTACGCGTAGGCGGCTAGCGAGGCGCCGTCAAGCAGCCCCTTGTAGTTTTCGCGGTCGACCCTGCCCGATAGCATCCCGCGACCCAAACTCGAGTACGCGTAAACGCCGATTTTATTTTCCGCGTAGTAGCGCCTCGCCTCCAATCCGGCGTCCCCGCCAATCGAGACGCAGCCGGGGCCCTACGGATTGTCGACCTGCTCGCACAGCCCGTAGTTGGGGCTGCTTACGGTCATTTGCTTAAGGCCCTTTGATTTGGCGTACGCGTTCGCCTCCGCTATGCGAAGATGCGTCCAATTCGAGCCGCCGAACTCCCTGATCCTGCCCGCGCCGTAATGCTCGTTCAAAATTTCGACGATGGGCCCGACCGGCACGCTTTCGTCGTCGCGGTGAAGCAGGTACGAGTCAATATAGTCGGTCTGCAGGCGCGCGAGCGAATCCATCAGGTCGGAGGTTATGTCCCACGGGGTGACGCGGGCGCGGTCGGCGTTGTGGTGGGCGCCCTTAGTCACGACGAAAACTTCGTTGCGGTTGCCGCGCTCCTTCATCCATCTGCCCATCGCCCGCTCGGTGTTGCCACCGCCGTAGACGTGGGCGATGTCGAACGCGTTAAGCCCCTTCTTCAGCGAATAGTCGAGCAGCGCCGCCGACTCGGCGTACCTGTCGGCGTTGACGATCATCGTCCCTATGATGAACTTGGTGTTTATCTTTGCCATACGGGCCTCATTCCTCCTCGAACGGATAGCGCAGGTTGTTGTCGAACCTTATCCTATCCATCGTGCGCATGATTTCAATCGATTCGTCAAGCGGCATAAGCGGGGACTCTTTCATCGAATTGCCGACGCACGCCATTACCTCGGCCGCCTCGTGGCAGAAGCCGGACTGTTCGCACTTGATTTCGCTTGCGCCGTCTTTATTTTTAAGGTGCACCGTGTCCCCGTGCCAGTAGCCGTAGAGGCGTATGCTCCCCTCCTCGCCGTAGATTATCGCCTCGTGGGAGGTGTTGAGGCGTATCGAGGAAAACAGCGAGGCGCTTTGCCCGCCGCCGTAGTTGAATAGGACCGAAGCCGACTCGTCGACGCCGGTTATTCCGATGTCGAGGTGCGAAAGTATCCGGTCAGGCTGCCTTTTATACAGCATGCTCGCGAACGATACGTTGTAAACGCCGACATCGAGTAGCGAGCCGCCCGCCAAAGCGGGAGCGAACAGCCTGCCGTTCGGGTCGACGCCGGAGCGGAACCCGAAGTCGAGGACCACGTGCTTCACCTTTCCGATAGCGCCGCCGTCGATCAACTCCACGGCCTTCCTTACCGAAAGCTGGAAGCGCGTCCACATGCCTTCCTACAAAAACAGCTTATTTTGCCTCGCGCACTCGACCATGCGCGTCGCCTGCTTCGCGTTGGCCGCGAACGGTTTCTCGCAGACCACCGGTTTTCCGTTCGTTAGGCAAACCAGAGTCGCCTCCTCGTGCATCGGATGCGGGGTGGCCACGTATATCGCGTCTATTTCGGGATCGCGCGCGAGCTCTTCGTAGCTTCCATAAAACTTCTCAAACCCCTGCTCCGCGGCAAACTCCCTGGCGCGCTCGAGGCTGCGCGAGCCGACCGCGAACTTCACCGCGTCCGGCAAGAGAGAAAGCCCCTTCGAAAACGAGCGCGCGATGTTGCCGGGCCCGAGTATCCCCCACCTGAAACCTTCCAATCGATCCCCTCCGTAATAAAATTACAATGCGGTAGCCATAAACATATACCGAGCCGGTAAAAATGTCCATAAGTCGTCGCCGGCATTTTAACGGGCCACACGGTACGCCCCGCGTCATTATCGCGCCAGGCGGCGGTCTATTTCGGATGAGGGCGGCAAACAATTCCGTTTCATGAATTGATCAATTGGTCGAGCGTATATATTTTAACGCGGTTTAACTCGTGCTCTTCGCGTAAATTGGGTGAAACGGTTTTTTTAACAAAGATAAAGAAGTATTTTTTATTATATTGAAATATGCGGCTCTTGCGTTTTAATTCATTCAAAACACCGATATCGACGACGCTGTTTGTCCACTTGCATTCGGCAAACAACGCGTCGCCGCCGTATTCCGACATTATGTCGATTTCCTCCTGTTTTCGCGTCGCAGGGTTAGTTCCCCACCAGCGGCCGACGCCGCCTATGTAAAAAGGCAATGCTTCCGTATCGTTCACAACGTTTTTACTGAATATTTTTTTCGCTTGCGCAAAAAACCATTGCCTGCATATAGTTTCGAAAACAAGAACCATATATGCGCCGAGCTGTCCGCTGACGACATTTTCGTATACGGCGTCGCCGTAACCGGAATTAATGGCGGATTGGTTCGGAAAGACAAAACGGTACCAAAACCTGAACATATTGTCTTCCAGCTTGTAAATGCTGCGTTTTCCGTTCGCTTGCCCGTATGGGTATTCCCTCGAAACCAACCCGAGCGAAATCAACGACGAAAGGTATTTCGCGCATTTGTTGTTCTCAATCCTGCATTTCGTCGAAATTTCATTTAAACGTGACGAACCGCTTGCGATAGCTTCGATGATGACGTTATAAGTCGACGGTTCACGCAATTCTTGTTTTATTAGATTGGACGGCTCCTCAAAAAAGTGGCCCGACGGCGTCAAAAACAGATCAACGATGTTTCTCCGAACAGTTTTGTCGTGGTTAACCTTATTCAGGTATTCGGGAACTCCGCCGGTCGCTCCGTATAAAACCGCTTTTTCCTCGTTGTTGTAACTCCCAAAAAATGGCAGTGACTCAAAGAATGTAAACGGTATGATTTTAAATTGCGCGGTCCTGCGTCCGTAAAGGGGGCTTTGATAGCCAAGCACTTGGTTTTCCATAAAACTCATGCTTGAACCGCAAAGTATAAGCAAAAGTTTTGTGTTTTCCCTATTAAGGTCTATCATGATTTGAAATAAAGACGAAATGCCCCGATACGATTCGGCAAGATATGGAAACTCGTCTACCACAAATACGAAGCGTTCGATTTCGGCGGCCTTGAATACGGCCGATATCGCGTTTTCGTAGTCGCCGTATACGGGGGCGCCGTTAGAGCCGCCGATGCACCTGCTTAACGAAAGGAGGTTATCGGTAGCCGTGCTTTCGCTTGCGGTAAAAAACAAGGCTTTTTTATTTTTTATAAATTCGCGGATGAGCGTAGTTTTACCTACGCGCCGCCTTCCATAGATCACGGCGAATTCGAATCTGCCGCTTCCGTGCATCTCGTTGAGCTTTGCCAATTCCGCTTCACGCCCGTAAAACATGGTTTCACCTCTTTAATCATACTTGTGAATTTGCAACTCACGAGTAGCATTATAACATAGCGGGACATAATTATGCATTTCTTTTATCCAGATCGATTTTTAGGAAAAAAATTGCTATCTGTTTAAGGTAGAATAAATTGAAAATTTTTTTCAGTCATGAGGTTTGTTGTAAATTTAATAGCAAAGCGTATAATGGATTTTAAGAGGTCAACGAAAATACGCCTGCCGCCGCTGGCGCCCGTCGCAACTTGCCGGTTCACGCGCAATGTATACGCAGCGGTAAAAAACATAACTCGTGTTTATTAAAGGAGGGCCCATATGAAAAGAAAAAATGCGGCCTGCTATTTGATGATCTTCTCGCTTCTTTTTGCAAACGCCGCGCAATTCGGCTGCGGTAAAGACGATAAACCGGCCGAGCCTTTAGAGCAAAGCGATGTCGTTTTCGGGTCTCATACAAACGGGCTTATTTCATTGGCAATCGACGACTACGCTAACGTATACGCCACCACTTTAGACGTCGGGATTTCCAAATACAGCCGCGAAGGCATGCTTTTGGAATCTTACCCGGATACGGAATATATTTTCGGTTTGCGGTACTCCGACGGTTTCTTATACGGTTTTTATTCAAGTTTAGTAGATAACAATTATATTTACCAATTAAACCTTGAAACATTAATAGTAAAAACCATAAACGTCGATTTCCCGATAGCCGTAGTTCATTCGTTTACGGTTTCCGGCGATTACGCGTACATGGTGGTTATTCCGACGCTCATGGACTTCAATTACGAGCATGAAGCCGGTATGTTCGCATCCAACAACGAAAAACTATACGCCGTCAAATTAAGCAGCGGAGAGACGACCGAAATAACCAATATCGAAAACCCGATAAGGCTGTATGCCGATAGTAAGGGAACGGTGTATGTGTACGCGTATACGGGAGGCCAATATCAATTACTTAACTACGACATCGGCAAAAAAAAGGCGACGCGCGTAGCGAACATGGACGACGTCGGTCCCGTGGTTTCGTTCGCATATGAAAACGACATTTTCGTATTTTTAACTTACAGGGACGTGCAGGCGAAAAGGATGGAGGATAGCCTGATTTATACGGTCGGCGAAAATTTCGCAGCCGTATACGGCAATACTTTTACATATCACAAGGGGAACCTTGTTTTCGTAGAGCAAAGAATGGAAAAATACGAAGGCGTTTATCTCATTGACGTAGAGGGTTGCGAAGACGGGCCCGATCACGACCTGCACGATCACGGCGTTTTAAACCCGCCATATTTGTATATTCGGACCATGCGCCTTGGTTCCGGTTTTGTTTCCGTAGCGCCGATTGGCGTAAAGGATGTTAATCAACATCAGCCGTTATCCAACGCAGACACCGTCGTCGTTTCTATCACGCCCTTATTCCGTCCGTTTGACACAAAGCTTATTTATGAGCGTAGCGGCATCAATTGCGTATATTCCGACCAAACGAATGACACGTTCGAACAAATAAGTAATTTTTTATTAACTGTTATGGCGGGAGATAACAATTCCGACATTTTTTACTTAGCCCTTGAGGACGCCGTTTCTCGCGCCATGAGAGACAACGGCGGCTACGTCCGCTTGAACGAGTCTGATGTGATTACCGGCTATTTGGATAGATGCTTCGATTGGGTCGGCGAAGCGGCGCGTGCGGCAAACGGGGATGTTTGGATGCTCCCTTTATTATATCAAACGGAAATGTTGTTTTATGTCCCGGAAAATATGGAGCGGTTT
>WREB01000123.1 GCA_009779525.1 Defluviitaleaceae bacterium | reverse complement strand
GTCTGCAAGCGAAGCAGCGCGAGAAGCAGATTGCCCATCCCGTCCACCGCGTCGCATTTGCCGGAGCCCGCGCGTCCGCGAAACATCCTGCCCGCCCAAAGGGCGGATGCGGCTTCGGCGGCAAGGCTTCGCGCCTGTTTTTGCAAGCTTTCGCCTATCTCGCCGCCGACGGCACAGCCCGCTTCGGCGAGGAAACGGATTTGCCGCCCGTAGTGTTCGGCGTAGCCGCCGTCGGAAGGCGGCGACTCGGCTCGGATAATTTCGGCCCATCGCAGGATCGCGGTTTTATATATGTCGCTTCGCGTCAGGCGGTATAGCCTAACGCAGGTTTCGGCGAAGGCAAGCGCGTAGTCGTGCGTCGGGAAGACCGGCTCCCATATGTTCGAATAATCGCCCGGCTGGAAAACGGTTTCGCGCGAACCAATTACGGGCGAACCGTCCGAAACGCGCAGGCGCCCGTAATACCTTCCGGAAATTTTGTCGAAGCCGAAGCGCAGGTAGGCCCGCGTCGCCGCGTCCGCAATATCATAAAATTCGTCTGCGCGCGAATACTCGCCGCAACTTAACATGCGGCCGGCGAAATGCCCGACCTCCGTCGTGCAGACATATTTGTCCCAACGGTCGCCGGTCGGGTTGTTTTCAAGCAGGCCGGTCGCCCCTCCGCGGTTTCCAAAGCTGTACCGTGCGACTTTTAGCGCGTCGCCAAGCAGCGTCGCGTCGCCCGTCTGTTTGTAAAGCCAGCACGCCGATTCGGCGAGGATTCCGCCCGACTCGAGGAACGCGCAGCCCCGCCTTCCGTCGGCGTGCCTGTTGAAGGCGACGGACGGCATATCAAAAATGTGACCTTCCAAAACGCGCCGGATGTGGCGCTCGGTTTTGTAAGGCGAAATAATGGCGAGCGCGTCCCAGTCCGGCACGACTGGCCTCATCTCGTGCAGCTCTCCGGACTCGTTTTCCATGTCGCACGGCCGCGGCGGCTCGTCGCCCTCAAAACGCACGGCGCTGTCCAAAAACGCGTCGTAATAATAGTGGTTTCCCCAAAGGATCGTCCCGTTCGGCGCTACGCAGTTTTCCAAGATAAACGAGGCGTAACCGTCCGCCGCACCGGCATATTTTTCATTCCCGGTGATTTCGCCAAGCGTTCGGGCTGCGGCTAGAAGCGGCTGGTCCCAGTAAAGCGAGCAGCCGCGCGGCGCGTCGACGTTCCTGTAGACGCGCTTGCCGGTCTTGATCGCGCAGCCCTCAGGCGTCAGCGGATCGCCGATCAGGCTCTCTTTTTCCTGTATTAAATCGCCCCCGCGATCCGCGTAGCTTCCGGTTGAAACGTCAAGCGACGACATCCAAGCGGGCGTCCTGACGCCGCCGTAAACGTCGGTCCCGTTTTCGATGACCGCGTCAAAATGCGACTCCGCCTTTTTTATATAATCAAAATCATCCATATTATTTGCCCCGCGCCTCCTATGCCTGACTTTTTAAAATGCCGGGTTTCTTCATTAACAAACGGTCATGCAAACCGGCGAGGTTAATTATAATTTTTACCGACCGCGCGCGTTTGCGAAAGCCGCGCCGGTTAATCTATAATATGATATCAAATTTACCTGGGGGACGGCATGATCAAAAAAATTATCGGCGGGGGGTTCTTCCCGGCGTACGGCGGCGGAGAGATTGGCGACTGGCAGCGCAAAATCGACGGCTGCGCGGAGGGCCTCAAACGCAAGGGCGTGACGCACGTCATGGTAAACGACGCGGTCGCTTCGCTGCTTTGGGCGCTCGAGCCCGAAAATTCGTACCTGCGCTTCACGACCTACGGCCACACGATGGACAAGTACGTGTCCTCCACGTGGAACGAAGGCATCTACAGCGGCGAGCTGCTCGCCGCCAACCGCAAGATCCTGCTGCAGCAGGCCGCGTTCGCGAGGAAATACGGCTTCAGGTGCGCGATGCGCTGCGTCGAGATGACGATGATGCCCGAGACTTTTTTCCAGCGGCACCCGGCGCTGCGCGGCCCGCGCGTCGACAACCCCGCCTGCTCGCGCATTCCGCGCTTCGCGCTTTGCGCTATGCTTCCCGAGGTGCAGGACCACTACAGGCAGATGACCAAGAAGATGATGGAGCTTGTGCCGGACCTCGACGTCATAACCATATTCACCAACGACTCGGGCGCGGGCTTTTGCTATTCGACTCTGTATTCGGGCGCAAACGGCCCCGTGCACTGCCGCGACAACCCATCGTACGAGCAGGCGCGCGTTTTTTGCACCGTGATCGGCGAAGCCGCGCGCGAAACCAACCCGGATTTTCAAGTGATAATGACCTCGGGAATGAAGCCGGTAGAGAAGGCGCTCTTCATCAAGGGCGCGCCCGACTGCGTCGCCTCCGACGTCTACGGCGAGCTCGCCTGGGGCGGCGGCCTCGAGGACCAGTGGATCAACATGGAAGTCGGCCCCGCCATCTACAACGACGAGGCGCTTCGCGAAAAGGCGCGCGACTGGGCGTGGAGGGACTACGCCGCGCGCGTCGCGCCGATAAAAGCTAACGGCAGCGCGTTTTACGCGAGCTACGCGTTCGAATACTACCACTGCGACCTGCGGCCCTACGAAGTCTACGGGATCATGCAAAAACTGGTGTCGCTTGAAGTCGAGGGCCTTATCGGCGGCGCGGCGGGCTGGACCAAGTACAGCCCCAACACCGCGGCGGTGCGGCGCGTGATGGACCGCGGCATAGAAGAAATTGGCGCGGCGGTGCGCGCGATCGCGGCCGAATGGGTCGGCGAAGAATTAGCGGATTCGCTTTGCGAAGGCTGGAAGCTGACCGACCGCGCCGAGCGCGACTGGCCCGTGCCCGCGCACGGCGGCCACGCTGTGCGCTACAATCCGCTCTACCGCTATATGCCGCTTGTCCCCGACGAGGAGCTTCTCGGCGAACGCGACCTCGACTACTTCATGACCCCCGTGATACGCGACCAGCAGGCGATGAAAAGCCACCAGGGCGGAATCTGGCGCACCTACTACCATACGCAGACCGACCTTGAGGCGTACCTCAAGCAATACGAAACCGCCGTGTTCCCCGCGTACGAAAAGGCGATCAAAATATTTGACGAAGGCGCCAACAAAACGGACGGCGACGCGCGCGACTGCTTCAAGGAGCAGAGCCACGTAGCGGGCTGCCACTACGCGTCGCACATGCGACTCTACTACGGCCTGATGGCGTCGCTGCACCGAATCGAGCAGTACAGGACGCCCGCCGGGATCCCCACGTTTTCGGAAATCGTCGCGAAGGAAATCGAAATCAACGACCATGCCATTAAAAACGGCTGGAACGCCTCGCCGCCGGAGCGTATCGCGCTGATGAAAAAGCACATAAACGACCCGGTGAAGAAGGTGGATTTCAAGGACTTCCCGCCTCAGTCGCATCCGGGATTGAACGAAGCGAAGAACGCGGAGACGCTGCTTAAGGGATTGTAGGGAAAGAGAACGGGGTCCCCGTACGGGGACCCCGCAGTGTTGGTCACGTTATTTGATTTATTGCTGGGGTAATTTTAATAGTAGAATCAAAAATAGTTGAAAAACTTACAAACTTCCGCATTTATAAATTGTGTTTCCAGTATAGCCGCAAACAGATCCGCTGGGCTTCATCATTATACAGGTTTTGCAAATAATCCCCGCGTTCGGAATTTCTCCTGACAGATGTAATTCCGTGCTTGAATCCGATGTCTGTAGGAATTTTTCCTTCGTCTGTCGCTTCCAGGTAGCCGGCTTCCGTCAAGATTCTGCTTAATTTCATTCCGCTTGTTTTTTTCCCGCCGTATTTGAGCAAGACCGCGTTGATGTTGTCGGCGACGCGCGAAATTTGCAAAGGATTTTCGTCGATCTCGACTTCATTCATTAGCGTCTCAAACGTTAGTTCCGCCTTTTTTTCTATGGGCGCCGCATTGCGCAATTCGCCTTGTAGCAATCGTAAAAAACGATCGCCGTACTTCTTTAGTTTAACCTGCCCCACGCCGCTGATCGAAATCATTTCATCATTTGTGCGCGGATGCTTTTGGCACATATCTATCAGCGTCGCGTCGGAGAACACGACAAAAGCTGGCACGTTTTCTTCCCGGGCAATTGCAAGGCGCAATTCTTTTAACCTGGCGAATAAATCATCCGAAAAAGCGAATTTTCCCGAATCACCGATTTGTTTTCTTAGCCGCGAAGTTATGGCTTTGGGCTCCGTTTTTTTGTCGCGGACTGTAACTCGCGCGGCGCCGAAAAGAACTTCATTCGCTTTGGGCGAAATGCTGAGATATCTGTCGTCGTCGATGTAACCCAGCGCTGTCAAACGGTTTGTCAATTGGCGGACGTAGCTGCGCGTAGCGCCTTTCATTATGCCGAACGTTGACAAGCCGGCATAATCGTCCGATTTGCCAAGCAGAATATCGGCGGTATGGGTAAACATGAATCGTTTGCCGGCTTTGTTAAGCCGTCCTATGTGGGAAAGCACCTTTTGCGCGTCTATCGTGACGTCGATTTCGCCGTAGACGCCGTTACAATTGCCGCAATTGTCGCAATCGTCGTCTATCCGTTCGCCGAAATATTCCAGTATATACCGCCGCAAGCAAGCGTCCGTTTCGCAGTACCTTTCCATTTTATTGAGAAGCTGTCTGTTGCGCGCGACTTCATCCGGGTTTTCGCTTTGGTTTATCAGGAACAATACGGTGTTTATGTCCTTTCGGGCGTAGAACAAAACGCAGTCGCCGGGCATCCCGTCGCGACCGGCGCGTCCCGCTTCCTGGTAGTAACTCTCCACGTTTTGCGGCATATTGTAATGGATGACAAACCTCACGTCCGGCTTGTCGATACCCATCCCGAAAGCGTTGGTCGCGACGATTATTTTTACGCGGTCGTTGAGGAAATCGTCCTGAGAACGGCTGCGCCAAGCATCCGGAAGTCCGGCGTGGTAGCTGGCGGACGAATAGCCGTCGGCGTTGAGTTTTTCCGTTACGAACTCGACTTCTTTTCGCGTGGAGCAGTAGACGATTCCATTGCCGTCGTTTTCTTTCAAGTATTGCGTCAGCGCCGAATATTTGTCCTTCGGTTGCTTGACTTCAAAATACAGATTGGGGCGGTCGAATCCCGTCACCAGCGCAAGCGG
>WREB01000122.1 GCA_009779525.1 Defluviitaleaceae bacterium | reverse complement strand
GCCGGATTCGCCGGTTTCGTTCGGCGCGAACGCGAAGCTTGACGCGGGCACGTCGGAATCCATTCCGGGACGCCTGACGAGACCGAACGCGTTGTCGTAGACGAACTCGCGGCATTGATAAGATAGCGGCACGCAAAACGAAAGCTGCGGCACCTTGCCCGACACACCCGGCTCGCGCCATTCGCAAACCGTCTTGTATTCGAGCGCCTCCGAATTCGAATCCAGCGAAACGGTCGTCTTTATCACGGAGTCGTAAACCTTGGCTGTAAACGAAAACGAACGCCTGAGCGTGCCCTTGACTTCCGTCATGCTCACGTTTTTTATGTCAAAGCCGTCGTCGGTATGCCGCCCGACGATCCATGCCGTCATGCCCTTGCTCGCGTCCTCGTTTATAAACTTAAACGAAGCCGCGCAGCCCGCCTTGATGTATTCCGTTCCGGTTTTTTTATCGAAGTAGGAGGTCAGGTCGCCGTTTTTAGGATCGAACGCGGCCCTGATCCTTTCGTTTTCCAAAACGAACGGAACCGCCTTGTCAACGCGGCCGTCCCAAACTCCGGGCGCCGCGTTTGATAAAGCGCCGGAGGTCCGCCTGGCGTCTTCATAAAGCGCTATGGTGCGGTAGCCAAACGGAGGAATAGCGCACGCGACAAGCAGGCGGAAATATTTGTGTCCCCAATAGCCGATTTCGTCGCCGTCAACCAGTTCATGTGGGATGACGCTTCCTTTTTCGTCGGTAATGACAAGCTTTGACTTATCTTGCGCCCAGTCCCAAACCGTAAGCTCCGTCGCTTTGGAGATTTCGAACTGGCCCGGGTTTATCAGCGTAAAGAGCCTTTTGTCGCCGTCGACCGGGCTTGAGGCGGCGTATCCCATTTGCTCGACGCCGTAGCCGACTCCCGCGCCCTCCGCGGTCGATTCATTGTCTTTGTTTGGCCCCGAAAAAAGCCCGTCTGTTTTTATCAGCCGGCAAAGGCCCCTCGCCGACGCCGAGGCGCGCGAACCGGCGACCGCGTAGGCTTGCTGGTACAAGCCCATCGCGTGCTCGCGCGTGTCGATGACTCCGGAACCGGGAATGATGTCGTGGAATTGGTTGAACAAAACGTTCTTCCACGCGCCTTCGAACGCCTTTGCGTCGTACGGGTAGGCGCCGTTTATTTTGGCGAACGCGTTCAGCGCCTCGGATTCCTTAAGCAGCGCCTCCGAGCGGCGGTTGCCTTTTTTTATGCGCGTCTGGGTGGTGTAGCATCCGTCGAAGACGAAGTTGAGCTCGCCCTCGACGGTTGGGAGCGGCAATCCTTCCATATACTTAAAATAATCGGCGTACCTCCCGAATTTTATCTCGGGCATGCACGGCCAGGAGGCGTAGTCGATAAGCCGTTCGATGTCGCGGCGCGTCGGCCCGCCGCCGTGGTCGCCTATCCCGTAGACGTGAAGCAACCTGTCGAGCCCGTTGGCTTTGCAAAACGACGGGACGTACAAAAACGTCTCGGGCGTTATCGAATCGTTGTACCACGTCGGGTCGCGGAAGACGACGACTTCGGCCCCCGACGGCGAGCGCCATCTGTAAAGCGCGCGCTTGTTGTGCCCGCGGCAGTGGTAATAGTACTTTACCCCTCCGGAGTTTAATATCTCGGGCACGTTGGCGCCGTGGCCGAACGTGTCCGGCTCGAAGTCGATCAAAAAATCACCGTCGCCAAGCCCGAGCAGCTCTTTTAAGTAGGCGCGTGTGTAAAGCAAATGGCGGGTCAGGCTTTCGCCGTTCGGCATGTTTTTGTCGGTCTCGACCCACGCCGCCGCGGTGACTTCCCATCGCTTCTGGCTGATCCGCCGCCTTATTTCGGGTAGGAGCTCGGGAGCGAATTCTTCTATTATGCGGTAGACGGACGCCTGCGACTGCGCGAAGGTGAAGTTCGGGTATTCGTCCATTAGCGCGAGCACGGTCTTGACCGTGTCTATCGTTATCATCACGGTTTCGTCGTAGCGCCACATCCAGTTCATGTCTATGTGCGCGTGGCCGACGCATTCCACGGAAATGCGCTTGGCGGAAGGCGACGCCTCCGCAATCACGCCCTCTATTGAAAGGGCTGCGGATTTCGTAACCGTCCCGTCCGAATCGTAATGCCCGCCGAGGAGCGAAACCGCCTCGTCCAGCAGCTTTTCGTGTTTTTCACCGTCCGCGGCGTTTATTTCTTCCAGATAAGCGAGCTGCGCCTTGATCCGCCCGCCCCAGTATCCCCCGATTTTTTTGCCGATCCGGTTAAACGTGCCGTGCCGCTTCGCCATGGCTGCCCCCCGATTTGGAAGTTTTCTTTTTAAATGGCTCCTAAAGCGTGACCCCGTTCTTGAAAATGGCGAAGCCGCTTTTGTCAAGCGACTCCGATTTCGCGCGCGTTTCGCCCGACGCCACGCTTAACACGTATTCATAAAAATCTTTCGCCATTTCGTCCATGCCGGCGCCGTCGACGAGCGGCCCCGCGTCGAAGTCGATCCAGTGCGCCTTTTTTTTCGCTAGTTGGCTGTTGGTTGAAATCTTGACCGTCGGGACGGCGCTTCCGAACGGCGTCCCCCTTCCGGTGGTAAAAAGAATCAGCTGCGCGCCGGAAATCGCGAGCGCCGCCGACGCCACCAGGTCGTTGCCGGGGGATTCGAGTATGTTAAGCCCGGCCTTCGCCGCGGTTTCGCCGTAATTTAAGACGCCCGTCACGACCGCCTCCCCGCCCTTTTGGACGCAGCCGAGCGATTTTTCCTCGAGGTTCGTTATCCCGCCGTCCTTGTTCCCGGGCGAAGGGTTTTCGCCGGGGGGCTGTCCGTGCGAGGCGAAGTAATCCTTAAACCCGTTTATTAATTTCACTGTTTTATCGAAAACTTCTCTGTCCGCAGCGCGGTCCATTAGGATTTGCTCGGCGCCGAAGATTTCGGGGACTTCGGTCAGAATCGCGGTTCCGCCCGAATCTGTCAGCGCGTCGGTGAAACGGCCGAGGAGCGGGTTAGCCGTGATTCCGGAAAAACCGTCCGACCCTCCGCACTTAAGACCTACGACCAGCTTCGATATGTCGAACGCCTCCCTGACGTCGTCTTTGGCGCGTTCGATCAGCTCCCCGACTAACGGAAGCGCCGCCTCGATTTCGTCGCAGTGGTCCTGGCACTGGATGAACTTTACGCGGTCAGAGTCGACGGGGCCGAGCTCCGTTATAAGTTCGCCAAGCAGGTTATTTTCGCAGCCGAGGCCCATCACGAGCACGCCGCCCGCGTTAGGATGGCGGATCAGCCCGCAGAGCGCCGCGCGCGTCGTCTCGTGGTCGCAGCCGCTTTGCGAGCACCCGTACGGATGCGCGAACGCGGTGATGCCGTCGACGCCATTTGGCAAAATTTTGCGGAATCTGTTCGCGATTTCTAATCCGATCGCGTTTATGCAGCCGACCGTCGGTATGATCCAAATCTCGTTCCTGATTCCGACTTTGCCCCCGAAGCGCCGGTAGCCGTAAAAAATGCCGCCGGGCGGTTCGCGCTTGACCGCTTGCGGCGGCGCGTATCTTTTATATTCGTATTCGCGCGCGCCGCCTAGCGCGCTTTTTAAATTGTGCGTGTGCACCCATTCGCCGGGCGATATTTCGCGCGCCGCGGTCCCTATCGGAAACCCGAATTTTACCGGCGGCTTACCTTTCGGGATTCTTGCTAGCGCGAACTTGTGCCCGCTTTTTATTTTTTCGGCCAGAACGACGCCTTCAGCCAAAAACCCGGCTTCCAAGTCGCGAAGCGCGACCGCGACGGTGTCGTTCGGGTTTATCCTTATATATTCCTTCAACTTGACCCCCCGTTAAGCCTTATGATCGCGCCGCGCATTCCGAGCGTTTCGATATCGGATAGATAATTTGTAATTGATTCGGCTAGCCCCGTATATTTCGTAAGGTCCTCGCCCCAAAAATCGGTTCGCGCAAGCGCCGCCTCGACGAACGGAGCGAGAGCGTTTCGGTCGGCGCGCGCGTAAAAGAACTCAAGCGCCTCGGGAACGTCCTTGATCTGGTAAGGCTCGCCGCTTCGAATGCCAAGATACGTTCCGTCTTTAAACTCGACTGGCTTGTAGAACGCGAGCAGCGCCGAAAGCGAAAAGACGAGCCGCTTCGGGAGGCGGCCGCGGGCTTCGTAAAAATCCCTCAGCGAAGGCAGGATGCGCGCCTTCCATTTGGAAACCGAGTTTAACGCGATCGAAAGGCATTCGTGGCGCACGAACGGGTTTTCGAACCGCTCGTATACGGAATCCGCATATGCCGCGGCCAATTCCTTGCTTTGGGTTTCGCCTTCCGCCTCCGGTATTTTTATGAACGGCAGGATTTCGTCAGAAACGGCGCGTTCCAAATAATTTTTAAGCGCATGGTCCGCCATGATTTCGCCGACGGTACCTTTTCCGCAAAGGAAACCCGCCAAAACGACCGCGGTATGCGCCCCGTTAAGCACGCGCACCTTGCGCTCGCGGTACGGCCTCAGGTCGTCAGTGAAGATCACTTCGACGCCCGCGCCGCCGATCGGGAGCTCGCCCGCGATTTTACCACCGCCCTCGATAACCCAAAGGCCGAACGGCTCGGCGACGTCAAGCAATTTATCGTTCCAGGGCAGCCTTGATTGGATTTTATCGCCGTCATTTGGGTATCCGGTCACGATCCGGTCGACGAGCGTCCGGCAGAAAACGCACGCCTCGTCAATCCAATTAATGAAATTTTCTTCAAGGCGCCAAGCCTCGGCGTACTTAAGAACGCATTCCCTCAGCTTTTTTCCGTTTTCGTCGATCAGCTCGACCGGAAGCATGACAAGGCCATTGGAAGGATCACCTTCAAATAATAAATACCGCCGGTATAAAAACTGCGCGAGTTTTCCGGGAAAGCTCGTGGGCGGCATATCCGCGAGGCGGCAGGACGGGTCGAATTCGATTCCGGCCTCGGTGGTGTTTGAAACTACGAACCTAAGCTCGGGCAGCCGGGCGAGACTTATGTATTCGTCATAATTTTCGTACGGGTCGACCGCGCTTTGGATGCATTCGATCAGCCTTATTTCGTCGACGGCCGCGCCCTTGTGCGCGCCCCGGAAGTTTACGTGATAGCGGTTGCCCTGCGCGCAAAACGCCTCGAGATTTCCCCGCGGGATCGGCTTGATTACCGCG
>WREB01000121.1 GCA_009779525.1 Defluviitaleaceae bacterium | reverse complement strand
TGCATACGCATTTGCGCGAGCCCGGCCAGACGCACAAGGAAACTATAAAGACCGGAACGCGCGCGGCGGCGGCGGGAGGCTTTACGACGGTTTGCTGCATGCCGAACACGGTCCCCTGCGCCGATTCGCCGGAGGTCATAGGCGAAATCAAGCGGATAGCACACGAAACCGGAATCGTGCGCGTGCTTCCGGTCGCTTGCATCACGTACGGCCAAAAAGGCGTTGAACTGACCGACATGGAAAAGCTTAAGGAAGCGGGCGCATGCGCCGTGAGCGACGACGGCTTCAGCGTCGCCGACGAAACCGTCATGCGGCAAGCTCTTAGGCTTGCGGCGCGAGTCGGCTTGCCCTTGCTTTCCCACTGCGAAGACGCGGTCCTGGCAAATAACGGAGTCGTCAACGAAGGCGCGGCGTCGCGCAAGCATAACGTGCAAGGCATTGATCCGGATTCGGAGATAAATACGGTAAGGCGCGACGTCAGACTCGCGATTGAGGAAAACGCGCCGCTTCATATCTGCCACGTAAGCCTCGCGGAATCGGTCGCGGAAATAAAAAAAGCCGTTTTAAAAAATCCCGGCGCAATAATCAGCGCCGAGGCATGCCCGCATCATTTCAGCTTTTGCGACGAAGACATAGATATCGACGACGGCAAATATAAAATGAACCCGCCGCTTCGCCGGAAGCGCGACCGCGACGCCGTCCGCGACGCCGTCCGCGACAAGTCGGTCGCGATTATCGCGACGGACCACGCCCCGCATGGAGCCGATGAAAAAAGCAGGGGTCTTGCCGGTTCGCCGTTCGGTGTGACGGGACTTGAGACAGCCGTCGGCGCGGGGATAACTTTCCTCGTTAACAATGGCATTATTCGGCCGTCGGACTTAGTCGCGGCGATGACGGCAAACCCGGCGCAAGCGCTTGGAATTAAAGGCGGAAGCCTTACTCCCGGCACGCAGGCGGACATAACGGTCGTCGACCCAAAAGCCAGATATATGTTTGAAGCCGCGAAATCGTTTTCCATGGGCAAAAGCACCCCGTTCGACAAAACGGAGCTTACCGGCAAAACCGTCATAACGTTCGTGTGCGGAAAAACAATATACCGCGAGGGGACTATTTATGATAATTGACCGCTTGATCGATCGAATTTTAGAACTTGACAATCCGTCCGTGGTCGGGCTCGACACTCGAATGGAATATGTGCCAAAATATTTAAAAGAAGAGGCGCAAAAAAAGCAAAAAGAACCGTTGCGAGCGGCTTCCGACGCTGTCTACGCCTTCAACGCGGCGATAATCGATTCTGTATGCGACGTCGTTCCCGCCGTAAAGCCGCAGATAGCGTTTTACGAGCAATACGGCGCGGCTGGGATCGATTGCTACATCAAAACCGTCCGGTACGCGAAATCAAAGGGTTTGTTCGTTATCGGCGACATAAAGCGCGGCGACGTCGCCTCGACGGCGCAGGCGTACGCCAACGCGCACCTCGGCCGAGTGACGGGCGCAGACGGAAACGATTACGCCGTTTTCGACGAGGATTTCGTGACGCTTAACCCGTATCTCGGGTTTGACGCGGTATCCCCGTTTATCGAAGAGGCGCGCAAACACGACAAGGGTTTGTTCATCCTCGTCAAGACTTCGAACGCCGGATCGGGCGACATACAGGACGTTCAAACCGAAATGGGCATGGTGTACGAGGCGGTCGCAAAAAAAGTGATGTCCTGGGGCAAAAACGATATAGGCTGTCACGGCTTCAGCATGGTTGGCGCGGTCGTCGGCGCGACGCATCCCGCCCAGGCATCCGAATTAAGGAAAATGATGCCGTCCGCGTTCTTTCTCGTTCCGGGGTACGGAACCCAGGGCGGTACCGCAGGCGACGCGGGGGTCTGCTTCAACGAAAACGGAATAGGCGCGATCGTCAACAATTCGAGCGCGATACTCGCGGCGCATATGAAACCCGAAAATCGCGGCGAATTCGGCGAAAGCAATTTCGCGCTCGCCGCAAGAAAGGCGGCGCTTGAGATGCGCGATTCGTTAAGGAAGCATATTCCGCGCGCAAAGGGGAAATAACGAAAATGCAATATAAACGAAGAATCGAATGCGGAGTCATAAAAAATAATTTGATAAGCGAAGGCCCCCCCGCAATTTACGATATGCGGCTTGCCGCCGGGGATTTTCTTTTAAACGGGAAACCTCGGCCCGGCATGTTCGTTGGGCTATTCACCGGAAAGGGCGAAATGATTTTGCCCAGGCCGGTGAGCATCTGCGATTACGACGCCGAAAAAAACGCGCTGAGGCTTGTTTATCAAGTGGTTGGCAAGGGCACCTCCGCGCTTGCGGCGCTGAATGAAAACGATAAAATATTTGCCGAAGGGCCGTTGGGTAACGGCTACGAAATCTGCGAAACAAAAGGAACGCATTACCTGATCGGCGGCGGTCTTGGGATACCGCCGCTTTTATTTTTGTCGAAAATGATCCGTGCCGAAAAAAAGAATAAAACGATCGCGCTCCTTGGCTACCGAAGCGGATCATATATGGCGGACGAATTCAAACAATATTGCGGCGAAGTTTTCATAGCCACCGAAAACGGAAGCGAAGGCTTTCATGGAAACGCGGTCGCTCTGCTGGAAAAAACCGTTCGCGAAGCGGGTAGCGTAAACGGCGGCTGCGTTTACGCCTGCGGACCGAAGGGAATGCTTAAAGCGCTGCAGGAATCAACGGAAATTAAGGAATTCCCGCTCGCGTTTTCGCTTGAGGAACGGATTGCGTGCGGGGTGGGCGCCTGCCTTGGCTGCGCCGTTTGGGTCAGCGAAAACGGCGCCGGAACGTATAAGCGTGTTTGCAAAGACGGTCCGGTGTTCGACGGAAGGCGGGCCGTCATATGACCGACACTAGCGTAAACATAGCGGGAGTCGCGCTAAAAAACCCGGTGATGAACGCCTCCGGGACGTTTTCAAAAGAATACGCGGAGCACCTGGACATTAGCTCGATGGGCGCCGTCGTGACGAAAGGCGTTTCGATCAGTCCCTGGGACGGTAACAAGCCGCCGAGGGTCGCCGAAACATACGGCGGGATGCTCAACTCGATCGGGATACAAAATCCGGGAATCGATAGATTCATTTCCGAGGAACTCCCGTTTTGGAAGGGGTTTGAAACGAAAATAATCGTGAACGTAGCCGGAAAAACCGTGGACGAGTACAAGGAAGCGGTGCTGCGTTTGAACGAGACCCAAACCGACATGCTCGAGTTAAATTTTTCCTGCCCTAACGTCAAGGAAGGCGGAATCGCCTTCGGGCTGCATGCTAAAACGATTGAAAAGGCGACTCGCGCAATCAAGCGCGTCGCGATAAAACCGATAATCGTAAAGCTGAGCCCGAACGTCGCCGACATCGCCGAAATGGCGGCCGCGGCCGAATCGGGAGGCGCCGACGCGCTGTCGCTAATCAACACGCTGATCGGCATGCGCATCGACGCGAACGCCGGGCGCGCGACTCTTGCGAATACGTTCGGCGGCCTTTCGGGACCCGCGGTAAAGCCTGTGGCTCTTAGGATGGTTTACCAGGCGAGCCGGGCAGTAAAAATCCCCGTCATCGGGATGGGCGGAATTGCCGACGGCGACGACGCCGCGGAATTTATCATGGCGGGCGCTTCGGCCGTTGCGGTCGGCACCGCCAATTTCATTAACAAGCGCGCCGTCGCGGACGTGGCGGACGGCATAAAGTCGTTCATGACAAGACACGCCATCCGTGATATAAAAGGAATACAGGATTTTTTCAAAAAGGACGCGGTATAGATGGACGCAGCACGCGTAGAGGCGATATTAAAGGAATCTGAGGCGTTGATCGAGGGGCACTTTATCCTGACGTCGGGCCGCCATTCCAACCAGTACATGCAGTGCGCCAAGATACTCCAATACCCGAAGTTCGCGGAAGAGTTGGCGAAGGGGCTCGCTTCGTTCTACCGCGATGAAAATATCGAGGCGGTGATCGGTCCGGCGACCGGCGGCATTATCCTTGCGTACGAAACGGCGCGCCATCTCGGGGCTCGCAACCTGTTCGCCGAGCGCGAAGAAGGGAAAATGGTCCTAAGGCGCGGCTTCAGCCTTCCGCAGGGGACGCGCATAATGGTCGTCGAAGACGTCATAACGACGGGCGGCACGGTCCAGGAGACGATCGACCTAGTCTTAGCCTTAGGCGGTAACGTAGTCGGCGCGGCGGTCCTGGTTGACCGGAGCATGGGAGTCGTGGATTTCGGGGTCCCGTTCAATTCGCTTTATAAATCAAAGATAATGTCGTGGGACAAGGACGATTGCCCGCTTTGCCGCGACGGGGCGCTGCCCGCAGTCAAACCGGGAAGCAGGGGAATAGTCAGGTAAGTTATATTTTCACGAAATCCCCGGCTCCGTGCTTGCATAACGGGCATATGAAATCTTCGGGAAGCGTTTCGCCCTCGTATTCGTAGCCGCAAACCCCGCAGCGGAATCCAACTTTTTTATTTTGCCCAAGGATCGGCTTCGGTTTGATGTTTTTTTGGTAATACGCGTAGGTCACGCTTTCCCTGTCGTTAAGCACGGCGCTTTCGGTAAGCGTGGCCGTAAAAAGCGTGTGCGTCCCGAAATCGGCGGAATCGGCCACCTCGAACGACATATAGGCGTTCGCGTTTCCGGCGACGTAAGCCAATCCGTTTCGCGAACGTTTAAAATCGTCGAAGCCGTCGAATTTATCGGCGTCGCGCCCGGATTGGAAACCGAACCGCTTGATTAACTCGAACGGGACGTCCTCCGTAAGCGTCGATATGTTGAATTTCCCAGTCCGTTCTATTATCCCGTGCGTATGGTTCCGCTTGCTGACCGTTGCGACGAATTTTAGCGGCTCGGAGCTCGTGACTTGAAGCAGCGTGTTAGTAACGCACGCGAAATCCTTCCCGTTTTCGTTCGCCGATAGGATGTAAAGCCCGTAGCCGATGCAGCCCGCGGCGTTGGCGGCCGCCTTGCCTGATTCCGCTTCGCATTCGGGAAGCGCCGCGGCGACTTCAGCCGCGTATTTTTCCAAAACCTCGGCGCCGGGCGCGAATTGGTGTCTTGCGGACGGAGCAATGATTTCGAAGCCGATTTCGCTTAGCGCGTTTTCTATTATTCCGACGCTTTGCCCGCTCCAGCCGTACGAG
>WREB01000120.1 GCA_009779525.1 Defluviitaleaceae bacterium | reverse complement strand
TCCCGGAGTTACCGTCGAGCAAAAGACCGGCGTTATCACCGGCCGCGAAAACACTTCGATCGTCGACCTTCCCGGGATATACTCGCTCTCGCCGTACACGAGCGAGGAGATCGTGACCCGCGATTTCCTGCTTAAAGCCAGGCCCGACGCGATCATAAACATAGCCGACGCGACGAACATCGAGCGCAACCTGTACTTGACGATGCAGCTGATCGAATTGCAAATCCCGATGGTGCTGGCGCTCAACATGATGGACGAGGTGATGGCCAACAACGGGAGCATCGACATAGCCGCGCTGCAGGAAGAGCTCGGCGTCCCGGTCGTGCCGATTTCCGCGGCGAAGAAACAGGGGCTTGACGAACTGGTCGAGCGGGCGGAGGAGGCGGCCCTCGGGCGCGTTTCGCCGACGCGAATAGACTTTTGCTCGGGTGCTGTGCACAGGGCGATCCACGCTATTTCCCATCTGATCGAGGACCACGCTTTAAGGCAAAGCCTTCCCGTGCGCTTCGCCGCGACAAAGCTCGTCGAGGGCGACGACCCTGTTTTGGCGAAGCTTTCGCTCACGCAAAACGAAACCGAGATGATCGAGCACGCCGTCAAGGAAATGGAGGCGGAGCTTGGCACCGACAGGGAAGCGGCGATGGCCGACATGCGCTACGCGTTCATCGGCGAGGTGTGCGAAAGGTGCGTCGCGAAGGCAAGATTTAGCCGCGAATATATAAGGAGCGTACGCGTAGACTCGGTGCTGACGCATAAAATTTTTGCGATCCCGTCGTTTTTGCTGATAATGCTCGCGGTTTTTTTCCTGACGTTCGGCGCGGTCGGAAACAGGCTGAGCGCGCTGACGGTTTATCTTATCGGCCTTTTGGCCGGCGCGGCCGACGCGGCGCTTACAAGCTACGGGCTCAACCCGATCGTGCGCTCGCTTTTTATCGACGGGGTTTTTTCCGGAGTCGGCGCGGTTCTCGGGTTCGTGCCGATAGTGCTAACGCTGTTTTTTTTGCTGTCGCTCCTCGAGGACAGCGGCTACATGGCGAGGGTCGCGTATGTAATGGACAAGCCGCTAAGAAAGATCGGGCTCTCGGGAAAAAGCTTCGTTCCGCTGTTGATCGGCTTCGGCTGCACGGTCCCGGCGGTGATGGCCGCGAGGACGCTGCCCGGGGAGCGCGACAAAAAAATGACGGTGCTGCTTACGCCTTTCGTCAGCTGCGGCGCGAAGCTTCCGATATACGCGATGCTTGCTTCGGTGTTTTTTCCGGGGAACCAGGCGCTGGTCATGATATCGCTTTACCTCGCCGGGATCATTTTCGGGACGCTTTCCGCGTTCGTCATGAAGCGGACGCTGTTTAGGGGCCGGCCGGTCCCGTTCGTGATGGAGCTTCCAAACTACAGGCTTCCCTCGCTAAAGTCGGTGCTTGCGCTGATATGGGATAAGGCGAAGGATTTTTTGCGGCGCGCGTTCACGGTAATACTTTTCGCGACGGTCGTCGTTTGGTTTTTGAAATCGTTCGACACGCGCCTAAACTATGTCCCGGACGGCGCCGGAAGCATGCTCGCCTCCCTCGGGCGGCTAGTCGGCGTCGTTTTTTCCCCGCTCGGTTTCGGCGACTGGAGGGTCTCGACCGGGCTAATCGCGGGCCTCGCCGCAAAAGAAGCCGTAATAAGCACGCTAGCGGTGCTCGCGGGATCCGCGTCGGAGCTAAGAAACTTGTTCGACCCGCTTTCGGCGATCAGCTTTTTGACGTTCACGCTTCTGTACACGCCCTGCGTCGCCGCGGTCGCGACCGCGAGGCGCGAGCTCGGGAGCCTCAAATGGACGCTTTTCATGGTGGCCTACCAAACCTGCTTCGCCTGGGCCGCCGCGTTTTGCGTGCATAAGGCCGGGGGGCTTGTTTTGGCTTTATTCGGATAAATATTTGCGGGCGGCGCAAGATTTATTTGTATTTGGCTCGTACGTTGTATTAAAATGGGAAGGCGCATGCTGCAACGGAACGGACTGGACATTCGGCCCGCGCGCGGGCATATAAACGAGAGGGTGGGCGTATGAAATCGACGAAAGCCGAACCGCACAAGTCTTCGCTCGGGATGGACGCGAACGTACTTGCGGTGTTGATTTTCGCGGCGATGGTGGTAGTTACATGGATCCCCTATTTAAAATGGTTCGCATGGGGAGTGCCGCTTGTCGTGTTTTTGATGGAAAAGGAAAGCAAGTTCGTTAAGTTCGTCGCGTCGCAGGCGTTCGTCGTCGGGTTGATTCGGGCGGCGCTGGACATCGTGATCCAGTTGGTTTCAGCGATATTTCGGCCGATACCCCTGCTTAACATCCTCGCAATCATCCTCATGGGCGCGGTCTCGATCATAATAGGGATAGCGATCACGATAGTGATCGTGTACCTGGTCGTGATGGCCTACGGCTACAAGCAGGTGGACTTCCCGATCGTCGCGCCGCTTGCGAAGATCGCCTACGAGAAGCTCGACACGATAACGATAACGCAAAACAAGGGCGGCGGAGGCGGAAACGACGGAGGGAACGACGGCGGAGGCCAGGAAAACTAAGCAGCTTGCAAAAAAAAATTAACCCCGCGATTTTTTCGCGGGGTTTTTTATTTCGGATAGAGCCGCGGGAAAGCGCCGCTTGGGTTGCCGGTCGCTTCGTGGAGCAGCGTCATGAACCTGCATAAATTTTCGAACGTGACCGGCGGCTGTATCCCGTGGTCGGCGTTTGGGAAGTAGCGGCCCGCTTGGATAAGCTTCCTTTTTTCGTCAATCGACCGGCTGATCGCACCCTCGTTGCCTTCGTTTAAGCATTCCTTTTCGATCCCGCCGAAGAGTATTAGTTTTGGATAGGCCTCGCGGACGCGGGACAAGTCGTTGCCGGGCTTCGCCTCCCACGGGAAAACGGCGTTTACCCCGTAGGGCACAACAAGCGGGAGCGCGGGCTCGGCGAAGCCGTCGGTGTCGAGCGCGAACACTGGGACGCCCGCCTTTTTAACGGTCTCGCCGATTTCGCGGTATATCGGGGCGCAGTACTCCTCGAATAAAGCGGGCGAGATAAAAAGGCCCCTGTTGTAGCAAAAATCTTCGTTTATCAAAACGACCTCGGGCTTCAGCCGCTCTATCACGGGCAGCATGTACGTTCTGTTTTGCTCGCCGATCCAATCGTATATGAGCCCGGACAGCTCCGGGTCGTCGTAAAAAACGGTGCAAGCGGCCTCGGGCCCCATCATGCAAGAACGCACGTACCCCCAGGTGCCAAGCGCGAAGCAGCAAAGCGGGCGCTCGCGGCCCTTGTGCGGCGCGCACGCCGCGTCGATTTTATCCGCGCCCCACGGGGCGCCAAACGAACTAAACGACTTGTAGCGCTCGAAGCTTTCGCGGTCGCGGACGTGGTGCCTGATAAATTCCGGCATCGCGTACGTTATGTCGTTGTCGACGAACTGCCTGGTGAGCGCGCCCGTTTCGTATTCGATGTACTCGAATCCGTCCCTCACGGTTTTTTCGCTCTTAATGCCCGCGGGCCATTCGCCCGCGACAAAATCGGCTTCGTCGGGTACCTCGACCCCCCAGTAATCGAGCCAGCCCTTAAGGTTTACCGGCCTGCCGTCCGACTCCCACGCCCCGCCTATGTCGGGCATCCCCGTCTCGACCAGGCGGTCGTACGTCTTCCTCAAGACCCCGCCCGATACGCCGGACGCCCATAAAAAGCCGAACGTCGGCACATAGTCGGGCTTTTCGCCGTTGCAAACGGCTAAGAAGCGCCGGAGTTGGTTCATTTGGCCGCTCGCCTAAAATTTGGGCGGAAATCGTCGCCCCCGCAGCTTTCGCGGGCCGCCTTGTCCCTGAAATCGGGGACGTCCTGCGGCGCCCCGCCGGCTTGCATGCTTCTCCAAAGCAGGATCCCGGCGGACGACATCGCCACGCCCCTGTACACGTCCAAAAACGGCTGGGCATTTGACCTGACCGCCTGCGCGAAGCGACGGCAGACCCAGAAGTCGCCGCCGCCGTGGCCCGCGCCATCGGCTTCGCCCGGCTCGTCCGGCCATTCGGGGGCGTAGACGCGCTCTAAGGGAACGCCTTGCGGCGCGTCCCAGGGTTCGTGCCAGACGCGGACGTTTTCCGGCCCGAAGTAGCCCGGGCCGCGCGTTATCTCCGCGGCGCCCCTGGTCCCGTGGATCCGGTAGAAAACGGAATGGCCCGCCGCGCCGCCTCCGAGCAGCTTGAAAACGGCCCCGCCCTCCATTTTGCATAGCCCCGCCCAGCCGGACCCCGCCCCGAATTGAAAGCCAACCACGGTTTTTGGCATCAGCCCAGTTATGTACATGAGCGGGGCAAGCGCGTGCGTGGCGTAGTAGCCCGGGGGGAGCCAGCTTCGCCAGTGGGATTCGTCAGGAACGTATTTTTTGCAGTCTTCGTCAGACATCGGGTGGTTGTATTCGCCCTCCGCGTAAACCGCGTCGCCGAGCTCGCCCGATTGGTAAAGCCTCCTCAGTTCCTGGTTGAACTTGGTGTACGGGTAGTTTTCGGCGAGCATGTAGATTTGCCCGGTCTCCTCGACGGCTTCGCAAAGCGAAGCGCCTTCGGCGAGCGTGAAGTTGCAAGAGGTTTCGCTAAGCACATGCTTGCCCGCGCGAAGCGCCTTTATCGCGAACGGCGCGTGCTCGTGGAAGTAGTTGGCCAAAACTACCGCTTCGATGTCTTGCCCGAGAAAATCGTCGTAGTCGGCGCAGCGCGCGGCGTCCGCCCCGACTTCGGCCGAAGCGAGCCTCGTTTCGTCCTTGTCGCATACCGCGGCGATTTTCATCCCGCAGGCGGCCGCGTTACTAGCCAGGCTCATCCCCCGGAACGCCCCGACCACGCCTATCTTTATTTGCCTGTCCATATCGGTCCGCCTTGTTTTTATTTAACTTTTACTTCCATTCCCTTTCGGCGCGAATCATCATCGCGTCGTATTCGCTTTGGTCCATCGGAGGCATCTGGAAATAAAACGGCCTGTTCCCGAACTTTTTAACAAGCCCCGTAGCGATGTCCACGGCCTCTTCAGGCTTGTAGCCGTGCAGGCTAAGCCAAAGGCCCTTGCCCGCCTCGACCACCTTCTTGTACATCCCGTGCCAGCATTCGTCGCCGGAAAGGGGGTTGCGCGCCCCGGTCGTCCACTGCAGCCCGCCGAGGCGTTCG
>WREB01000119.1 GCA_009779525.1 Defluviitaleaceae bacterium | reverse complement strand
GTCACGTTCGGGCTCAAGACGGCGGAGGTCAAAGGCGTCGTCGTCTGCTGGATGGCCGACGTGCGCGCGATACGCCACGCGGCTTGCCGCGGCGCGAATTTAATCATCGCGCACGAGAGCCCGTTTTTTCCGTACAACGCGGGCAAGGCGGGAAACGCGCCCGAGCACATGACGTGGCACGCGAACCTAAACCGCGTGAGCCTGCTTGCGCAAAGCGGCGTCGCGGTGATCAGGACGCACCTTCCGATGGACAATTATTGTATAATCGACGAGTTCGCGAAAAAACTCGCACTGGGCCGGCCCTCCGTATGCGTAAGGCCGCCCGGAGTCGCGCTTACGCTCAAGGCGTACGACATTGAGCGCGTCTCCTACGGCGAGTTGATCAAAGACGTGAAGGAAAAACTCTCGCTTAAAACGGTCCGCGCGACGCCGGGCGACCCGGACAGGCCGATCGGGCGGCTCGGAGTCCCGTGGGGCGGGATCGGGCTCTTCGTCAACGTGGGCCAGACGCAATCGTTCATCGACATGGGCTGCGAAGCTCTCATAACCGGCGAAAGCGACAACTACGGCTTCCGCTTCGCCGCGGACGCCGGGTGCGAGATGATCGAGGTCGGACACGAGGTCAGCGAAAATTTCGGAATTGAAAAATTCGCGCGGGACCTCGCTTGCAAGCTTCCGCAAATACCCGTCGAGTTTTACGAAAACATGCCGCCGTTCGATTTTTACTAAGGGGGATTTACATATGAAGGCCATAGTCGTCTTCTTCGACACGCTCACCCGCGACTTTATTTCATCCTACGGCAACGATTGGATAAAAACGCCAAATTTCGACCGGCTCCAAAAAAAGTCCGTGACATTCGACACGTGCTACGTCGGCAGTCTGCCCTGCATGCCGGCGCGGCGCGAGCTCCATACGGGCAGGTACAACATGCTGCACCGAAGCTGGGGGCCCCTCGAGCCGTTCGACAACTCGATGCCGGAGATATTAAAGCGAAACGGGGTCCACACGCATCTGGTCAGCGACCACATGCATTACTGGGAGGACGGGGGCGCCACATACCATCAGCGCTATTCCACCTGGGAGATCGTCCGGGGTCAGGAGGGCGACAAGTGGAAGGGGCGCGTCGGCGAAGTCGAGATACCCGAGCCGCTTAAGATTTTATACCGTAGCGACGCGGCGAGGCTCGAATACAACAACAGGCGCTACATGCAGACGGAGGAGGACCAGCCCCAGACGAAGGTGATGGACCTCGGGCTCGAGTTCATCGAGGAAAACAAGGGCGCCGACGGCTGGCTCGTCCACATAGAGACGTTCGATCCCCACGAGCCTTATTATTCGATGGAGCATTATAAAAAACTCTATCCGCACGAATACGACGGTCCCGAATACGACTGGCCGGCCTACAAGGTCGTGACGGAGGACCCGCAAACGATCAACCACCTCCGAATGGAATACGCCGCGCTCGTTTCGATGTGCGACAAAAACCTTGGCCGCGTGCTCGACTGCATGGATAAAAACAGCCTTTGGGAAGACACGATGCTAATCGTCTGCACGGACCACGGATTTTTGCTCGGCGAACACGGCTGGACGGGCAAGGCAAGCCCGTGCTACGAGGAAATCTCGCACACGCCGCTATTCGTCTGGGACCCGCGATTAAAGGTAAAGGGCGAGCGCAGGGGCTCGCTCGTGCAGACGGTCGACCTGGCCCCGACGCTTTTGGACTTCTTCAATATCCCGCTGCCAAAAGAGATGCTTGGGAAGCCGCTTAGGGGTGTTGTCGAACGCGACGCTCCGGTGCGCGAAGCCGCGCTTTTCGGCACGCACGGCGCCGCGCTCGGCGTGACCGACGGCCGCTACGTATACCTGCGCGCCCCTGCCGGCGGCAAAAACGAACCGCTCTACGAATACACGCTGATGCCCACGCATATGTGGAACATGTTTTCCGTGGGCGAACTGCAGGAAACGGCGATGGCGCCGCCGTTCGCCTTTACCAAGGGCTGCCCGGTGATGAAGATCAAGGGGGGCGGGCTCGCGCCGCGCGAAACGATGAAGGCTTCCGCGCTTAAATCCCTCGGGAGCGAAAACGCCGCACTGATCGAAACCGCGCTCGGCGTATACGAGACCGCGCTCTACGACGTCAAGTCCGACCCGAAGCAGCAAAAGCCGATTTCGGACGAAGCCGTCGAGGGCAGGATGAAAGCCCTTATGGTAAAATTGATGATCGAAAACGAGGCGCCCGCCGAGCAGTTCGAGAGGCTCGGTTTAAAAATATAAAATAATACGCGAAAAAGCGAAGGAGCCGAAACATGACCGGCAAGGAACGCTGGATTAACTGCCTGGAACGAAAGGAAACCGACAGGTTCGTGTTCTGGCCCAAGCTGTATGGGATGGAGAAGCGCGAACGCTATGACGAGATCGGCTGCGACTTCCATCTGCCCCTACCGCATTTCGTAAAAAACGATTACGGAAAGTGTTCGTTCTCGCAAAAACGGGAGGGCGACGAATACATACGGAAATACGCGACCCCCCGCGGCACGCTGGTTGCGATCGACGGGATAAGGGAAACGAGCCACCCGGTGAAGATGGCCGTGCAAAGCGTCGGCGACATCAGGACGCTGACCTTTTTTTACGAAAACATAACCGTCGACGCCGACGAAGATAAGCACGCGACGACCATCGCCGCGTACGAAAAGCTCGGCAACCGCGGAATCGCCGCGTCGTGCGCGGGCTCGTCGCCGTTCATGCATTTTTTGGAAAGCCTCGCCGGCATCGACAGCGGCCACCTGCTCGCGGAGGACCACCCTAAGGAACTGGAGCGGCTGCTTCGCGCGATGCACCGCGTCAACGTCGAGACGCTTGCGCTAATATGCGAACGCTGCCCGTCCGACATCATCTATTTTATGGAAAACACTTCGACGACAGTGCTTTCGCCCGGGCAGTTCGAGAAATACTGCGTCCCGTTCATGAAGGACTACTGCGACATCGCGGAAGGGCACGGCAGAAGGCTCGTCTACCACATGTGCGGCCACCTTAAAAACATGCTCCCGCTAATCGATAAGTTGAATTTCACCGCGGTCGAGGCGTTCACGAGCCCGCCGGTCGGCAACGCCACGTTCGCTGCGGGCAAGGCGGGGCTCCCCGGAAAAAGCTTCATAGGCGGCACTAACTGCCTGACTTGGCTTAAGCCGGCGCGCGAGATAATCCTTGAGATAGAGGAATCGCTCGAGGAGCTTCGCATCGGGGGGTTCGGGCGCGAGGGGCTCGCGTTTAGCACCGGCGGAATGTCGCCTCCGGGTACGACTAACGAAACTTTCGCCGAGGTTTTCAATTATCTGTGTAAAATTCCGGTCAAATAAGGATGGTCTATGAAGCCTAATTTCTTGTTCTTGCATTTCGACTCGATTCGCGCGAGCGCGCTATCGTGCTACGGAAACCCGATAGCCGCGACTCCCAATTTCGAAAGGCTCGCCAAGGGCGGCGTGCTGTTTGAGAACTGCGTCGCGCCGTTCCCGCTTTGCGCGCCTTCGCGCTGCTCGATGCTGACGGGGCTTTACCCGCACGCGGCCGGCCACCGCACGCTTTGGCAGCTGCTTCGCTCGCACGAACCGTCGCTGATGCGCTATTTGAAAAACGACGGCTACGCGGTTCGGATGTACGGGAAAAACGACGCCTATTCAAAGGAGTACCTCGACGAGGTGTGCGACAACATAGGCGAGCTTCGCGGCAAGTACCGCGTTAAGGGCGCTACGTGCCCGCGCTTCGGCAAAAACCCGCACGAACCCGGCAGCCCGATGTTTTACTCGTTCCTTTGGGACGAGATCGAGGACGAAACCGACGAACCGCTTCTGCCCGACGCCGAGCAGGCCGCGCTCGAATGGCTTGAGGAAGCGCCGGACGACAAGCCGTTCATGCTGTATGTCCCGACCGAGCTTCCGCATCCGCCGTATTCGACTTTAAGCAGGTTCTACCATATGTACGACGGCGCCGACGTCTCCGGGATGATTACGCCGCTTGCCGAAGTTTATAACGACGGTTCGCAAATAAGCGAGCACAGGGCGCACTTTAACGCCGACAAGTTCGATAAGGGTTATTACGAAAAGATACTTCGCGTCTACCTCGGGATGGTCAGCTACTGCGATTATCTGCTCGGCAGGTTTTTGGACGTCCTCGAGTCAAGGGGATTGGCTGAGAACACGGTAGTGATCGTTTCATCCGACCACGGAGACTACGCGGGCGACAAGGGCCTGTTCGAAAAAAGGCTCATGTGCCTCGAGGACGACATGATCCACGTTCCGCTTATAATCTCCGCGCCGGGTGTTCTTCGGGATAGGCGCGCCAAAGGCCAGACGGAGCTCTTCGACATTATGCCGACGGTCTTGGACTTTGCCGGTATCAAATGCGGCCACCAACATAACGCGGTTTCGCTTTTGCCGCACATGACCGAAGGGTTCGACGACTTGTCGAGGCGGGCGTTCGCCGAGGCGGGATACAGCCCGCGCGACTTGGAGTTCGCGAACCAAAGGCTCGAATCCGACGGGGTAAAGAACGTAGGCAATCCATACTACCTCTACACCAACATGCCGGAGGGTTTGATCGGCTACCGCTCGTGCTGCGTGCGCGAAGCCGGGCACAAGCTGATTTGGCGCGCCAACGGGCGGCACGAGCTTTTCGATTTGATTAACGATCCGGGGGAGACGAAAAATTTGGTTGACGAACCCGCGCATATTAATACGCGGGAAAGACTGAAGGAAGCGTTGTTAAAATGGTATCTCGATACCGCCGACATGATGCCGCCCTGGACGGACAGGCGCGATTGGAAATGAGCAAAACGGATCGTGCGCATGGCTAAGAAGCCGAACGTCATCCTAATAACGAGCGACCAGCAGCGCGTCGATTCGCTAGGCTGCTACGGCGCCGGCTACGCGAGCACGCCCGCGGCGGACGCGCTCGCAAAAGACGGCGTGCTTTTTAGGCGCGCGTACTGCACGAATCCGGTCTGCGCGCCGTCGCGCGCGAGCATATTCACCGGCAACTATATCGACCGGCACGGCGTCTTCAACTGCGGCATCAACTTCGAGGACGACCCGTCGCTTTTAACGCACAGGCTGAAGCGGTTTGGATACGCGACGCGCCATATCGGCAAGTCGCATTTCAACGTCTGGAACAAGGACGACATG
>WREB01000118.1 GCA_009779525.1 Defluviitaleaceae bacterium | reverse complement strand
TAACCAAACGCGCTTAAAAATAGAAAAGGGACTCGTGGGAAAAAGCAACTGCTCAAATATGCCCCTGATGTTTTTCCGCTGCAGGAAATGCAAGCATGAATTCAAGAATCTGCACGACGCGAAAAACTGCGAAGCCGCGCACCCGCAGCCGGTTTCGATAAGGAACGTGAGCTACACGGTAAAAAACTGGCCGTATCAAGTCGAAGTCACGTTTAACGACGGGTCGAAGAGACTGTACAGCGCCGACGAATGCTGACGGCAAAATTTAGCGAACGCAAAGCTGTCGGCGCGGACGATTGATTGGGAGGAGCATTAACCCGATGGAAGGCGAAACAAAAAGTAAAATACTGATCGTCGACGACGAAAAAGCGAACCTGATGTATCTGAACGATTTGCTGGGCTCCGCGTCCACCCTGCATATGGCGAAGGACGGCGCGCAGGCGCTAAGGCATGCCGCGGAATTTGCGCCCGACCTCATACTGCTCGACATCGTCATGCCCGGCATGAGCGGGTACGAAGTGCTGTCGGAATTGAAGAAGTCGGAAAAGACGCGAAACATCCCCGTCATCTTCATCACGGGCCTCGACACCGACGAGGACGAAACAAAGGGGCTGGAGCTGGGCGCGGACGACTATATAAGCAAACCATTCAACGAAGCCATCGTCAGGCTGCGCATCAAAAACCAGCTTAAGATAGTAAATCAAATGCGTTTGATAATCGAAAAGGAAATCGCCGAAAAAAGCAGCCGCGCCAAAAGCGAATTTTTATCGCGCATGAGCCACGAACTGCGCACGCCGTTAAACGCGATAATAGGCATGACGGCTTTGGCCCAAAATGCCGACGACATTTCCGCCAAAGATAATTTTTTAAATAAGTCCGCCGCCGCCTCGCAGGATTTACTGAAGCTCGTCGAGGACGTGCTGGACATTTCCGATTTGAGCGACGGAAATTTTTTGCTTGCCAACGATGAATTTTATTTTGCCGGTTTGATGCAAAACGAGCTGGAGAGGGCCAAACGGTCGACTGAAGGCAAGCGTCAGACGCTGATATGCGAAATGGACCCGACGATCCCGGAAACCCTCGTCGGAGACGGGAAGCGGCTAGCGCAGGTAATTGGCAACCTGCTTTCAAACGCGGGCAAGTTCACGCCGGAGCACGGGACGATACAAGTAAGCGCGCAATACGCGGCGTTCGATAACGAACGCGCGACATTGCGGATCGACGTGAGGGACAACGGCGTCGGAATACCTTGGGACAAGCGCGAATTAATTTTTTCCGCGTTCGAGCAGGCCGACGGCGGCTCTGCTAGAAAATTCGGCGGAGCCGGAACGGGGTTGCATTTGTCTAAAATTATCGTCGAGAAAATGGACGGCAAAATCTGGCTTGAATCGGAGCCCGGCAAGGGTTCCGTGTTTTCGTTCACGTTCAAGGCCCGAATCAGGCTGCCGAACGCCGAAGCCGAAACGCCGGCGACTTTCGCGGGCAACACGATGCTTTTGGCCGACGACGTCGAAATTAACCGCGAGATCATCATGGCGCTTTTCGAGGACACCCAGATGCAGTTCGAGTGCGCCGAAAACGGGATCGAAGCCGTCGAGCTGTTTAAAACGGCCCCGGCTAAATACGACATCGTTTTGATGGACATTAATATGCCCGGAATGGACGGCGTCGAGGCGACCCGCCATATACGCTCCCTCGGCGCATCGGAAGGCCGGGTGGTTCCTATAATAGCGGTGACGGCGAACACGAGCCCGGAGGACGTCGCGGGCTACCTCTCGGCCGGAATGACCGACTGTCTCGTCAAGCCGCTGGATTTCGAAAAAATCATGCGCCTGGTAAGCCGGTATGTCGCAAATAATTCCGAGGCGGACAACGTGGCATGAGCATAAAATGGAAAATCATAATACCGACGGTCTGCATACTTGTCGTGCTTGTCGTGACGACGTTTATTTTTTCGTCGATCAGGTTTTCCGAGTATACCGACATCCTTTTTGGCGAGCGGATTTCGGTGGCCGCCAACGGGCTTAAAAGGCATATGGACGACTGCGAGAGCGATTCGCGGATCGCCGCCCTCGCGGCGTCGAGCGAGGCGAAGGTGATCGCGGCGATAGCAAGTCGGGACAGGGAGAAAATCATCGACATATTGGCTTCCTCGATCGATTTGTACCACGTTGACTTTTTTACCATAACCGACGCGGACGGAATCGTTTTGGCGAGGACCCACGACCATGGCAAGTACGGCGATTCGATCGCGTACCAAAAAAACATAAAGGAAGCCTTGGGCGGAACGGTTTATACCTGCATCGAGGAAGGCACCGTCGTGAAGCTGTCGGTACGCACCGGCGCGCCGGTCTACGATTTTGACGGCACGCTCATAGGCGTCGTTTCCTCGGGCGTAAGGTTCGACACCGTCGAAAAGCTCGATTGGCTTAAGGAGCATTATCACGCCGACTTCGGGGTCTTTATCGACGACGAAATGGTTACCGGTACGGTAAGGGTGAACGGAGAACGGCTTAAAAACAGACCGCTCCCAGACTTCGTGGCTGAGGAGATCTATTCGACGAAAAAAGAAGTGTTGGGCAACGATACGGTAGGCGGAAAAAGCTACAGCATATCGTTTCTGCCGATTTTAGACGAGCACGGCGAAATAATCGCGATTATCGCGACGGGGTGTTCGAACGCGGAATTGCTCGCCGAAAGGAACGCGATGCAGGCGGCGATTTTTTTGATCGGCATGGCGGGACTCGTCGGCTCTAGCATGTTCTTGCTGCTCATAACGGCTCGGATCATAAAGCCGATAACCCATCTTTCGCAGCTCGTAAAAAACATATCCGACGGCTATCTGGACAGCGACGGCGCAAGCGAAAACACTAATTCCAAAAATGAAATCAATCTGCTGACCATAAATATCTACCGATTGGCGGATGTCATAAAATCGATTTTAAGCGACCTCGCCTATTTGACGAGCGACCTTGACAAGTTCAGCGACGTAGACATCCACGTGGACGACAGCAAATATTCGGGTTCGTATAAAGAGATTATCCAAAGCATAAAAAAACTGGCGGAATCAATTTCGATAATGAGAAAGACGATGGCCGTCATGGATCATTTGGACACCATGATATCGGTCGTGGACGCCGACCGCCGCCTGCTCTACGTCAACCGCAGCATGGCGGAATACCACGGAATGGACAGGGACGACTACGTTGGGAAAACATGCCACAAAACGGTCAGGAATCTCGACCAGCCATGCAAGATCTGCCAGATGGACAAACTGATGCCAAATAAGGAGTCATACCCGTATTTCGATTACGACGGGATGCTCGACGGCGAATCCGGCAGGTACATCGGAGGCAGGGCGGCGATCATCAAATGGGTCGACAATTCCTATGTGTTCTTCAACGCGATCAAGGATGAAACGGTCCGTATCGAAAACCAAGAAAAGCTTCGCGAAGCCACGAAGGCGGCGGAGGTCGCTTCGGTCGCTAAAACCATGTTTCTAGCCAACATGAGCCACGAGATACGCACCCCAATAAACAGCATCATCGGGTTCACCGAGCTGGCCCTTGGCGCCGAAGCGGACCCGGCCGCAAGGGAATACCTCGCCATGATCGAGGAAAACGCGGGGCTGCTTTTGCAAATAATCAACGACATTCTGGACATCTCGAAAGTCGAGTCGGGAAACATGGAGATTGAGGCAGTGCCATTTGACGCGCGGAAGCTGCTTGAGTCTTGCAAGACGACGATCAAGCCGAAAGCCGTCGAAAAAAACATCGATTTGCAATTTTACGCGGAATCATCGTTCGGGAGGGCAATCGTCGGCGATCCGACCAAGCTGCGCCAGGTGCTTATCAACCTTCTTTCAAACGCCGTTAAGTTCACGGAAGCCGGAAGCGTCAGTTTGTCTATAATCGTCGTCGAGGAGACCGAAAGCGAAATCACGCTTCGCTTCGAGGTAAAGGACACCGGAATTGGAATGACGTCCGAGCAAATCGCAAAAATTTTCGAGCCGTTCATACAGGCTGATATCAGCACGACGCGCAAGTACGGCGGGACCGGCCTTGGCATGACGATTACCAAAAACATACTGGACCTGATGGGCGGAAGCTTAGATATCCAAAGCGAACCCGGCGCGGGCACGGCAATCGGGTTTGAGCTGACATTCGAGACGGCGGAAATTTCATCAGTGGCGTCGGAGACGGGCAATCATGTCGACGGGCTTGAAAAGCCGATGTTCGTTGGCGAGGTGCTGGTTTGCGAGGACAACCAGATGAACCAGCGCGTCATCATCGACCATTTGAGCAGGGTCGGGTTGGACGTCGAGATAGCGGAAAACGGGCGGGAAGGCATCGACAAGGTGCAGTCGCGCTTCAACAACGGAATAAAGCCGTTCGACCTGGTCCTGATGGATATCCATATGCCTGTCATGGACGGACTGACCGCCGCCCCTAAAATCATCGAAATCGGGACGGGTACCCCGATCGTGACGATGACGGCGAACGTCATGGCGGAGGCCAGGGAGCTGTACAAAACCGCGGGAATGCTTGACTATGTGGGCAAGCCGTTCACGTCGGAGGCGTTATGGCGCTGTCTTTCAAAATATCTTACGCCTGTCGCCTATGTCGGCGAGAGCGAATTTGAGAATAAAAAAGCGGAAACGGAAATCCAAAGGCAGTTGAAGACCGATTTCGCGACCCGCAACCAAAACAGGTCCGGCGAAATCGCGGACGCATTAAACGCCAACGATATAACTCTTGCGCACAGGCTAGTCCATACGCTAAAAAGCAACGCCGGCCTAATCGGGAGAAGCGCGCTGCAGCAAGCCGCGCAAACGGTCGAGGCGGCGCTCGCCGGCGGCGAAAACCGGGTTACGGATGAGCAGATGAATAGCCTTCGAAGCGAGCTTCGTGCAACGCTTGACGAGTTAAGCCCGTACCTTGGCGAAACGCCGGACCGCGCCCAGCAGGAAATAATTGCCGAACTCGACGGCGCGGCCGCGCGAAAATTGCTTGGGGAATTGGAACAGCTTTTAAGAGGCGGAAACCCGGAGTGCCTTAAGATGATCGACTGCGTCCGCCGGGTTAGGGGAAGCGGCGAGTTGATCCGGCATATGGAGGATTACGATTTTCACGCCGCGAAGAGCGAGCTTATGAAAATGGATTTGATGAGCGATTCATTGGTCGGCTAAG
>WREB01000117.1 GCA_009779525.1 Defluviitaleaceae bacterium | reverse complement strand
TTGACGTCCTCCGTCGCGACGGAAAAAATCGTCTGCCGGATCATTTCCTTAAACGTCTTCGACTTAAGCGAAATGCCGGAGGTTTTTTCGACCGATGGCATCACCGGGAATTCGTCGCCTGGCTGCCCCGAGATATTGAACATGGCGCGGCCGCTTTCGCATTTGGCCATGTTGTTTGGGCCGACTTCGATATCGATGTAGTCGCCGGGCATCTTGCGGACGATTTCGGAAAAAAGCTTCGCGTCGAGCGCGGCGCAGCCCGGCTCGTCGATTTCGCATTGGAACGGGGCCGTCTGCACGTTCATCTCGAGGTCGCTCGCCGCCAGGCGAAGCCCCGTGTCGTCGGCCGTAAGCAGCACGCACTCGAGTATCGGAAGGGTCGTCCTCACCGGAACCGTGCGCCCCACGATGTTGAGGCATTCGATCAGTTTGTTTTTATCGCAGGTTATTTTCATTGGAGGCTCCTCCGCTTCGCGTTACGTGATATCTATGTTTTATGTAGCGGTAATAATAAGGTCGGTGGATTTGTCGGAAACGCCGGAATCCGTTTTGGCGCGGGCGTTTTTGGGGTGGGCAACCGGGTTGGGACGCTGTGGGGAAGGCGCCCGGTTTTCCACATTGTCCACGCGCCCAAACCCGCCGTTTGTTTGCCAACAAATAACCGACAAACACGCGCCGGCTTTTTTTTGCACAGGCGGTCTCCGGTCAGTCGCCCTTTATCCTTCTTTCCAATTCGTTTATCACGTCGCGCAGATGGGGGCTTTTTTCGATTTCGCCCGCTATTTTGTCGCAGCTGTTTATCACCGTGGTGTGGTCCCTCCCGCCGTAGAACGCGCCGATCTCGTTTAGCGTTTCGTCCATTATCTTTCTCGTCAGGTACATCGCGATCTGGCGCGGATTTACTATGTGCTGCTTCCTTGTCCTAAGGTTTAGGTCGAACGGGGTCAGGTTGTAGTGGGAGGCGACCACCTGCTGTATGTACGCCATGGTTATCTCCTGCGGCCTGCTGCCGATCAGCTGGTCCTTAAGCGCCTGTTTGGCGAGCTCGAGCGTGATCGAGTTGCTTGCGAACCTCGCGTACGCGGTGACTTTGTTTAGCGCGCCCTCAAGGTCGCGTATGTTAGATACGATGTTTTGCGTGATAAATTCCTTGACTTCCTGCGGGATCTTAAGGTTTTCCTTCTCGAGCTTCTTTTCTAGTATGGCCGCGCGCGTTTCGTAGTCGGGAATCGTTATGTCGACGGTGAGGCCCATCGCGAAGCGGGACGTAAGCCTTTGTTCGAGCGTCGTCAGCTCCTTCGGGGGTTGGTCGCTCGTGAGCACGATCTGCCTGCTGTCGTTGTAGAGCGCGTTGAAGGTGTGGAACATTTCTTCCTGCGTCCCGACTTTGCCCTCGAGGAACTGGATGTCGTCGAGAAGCAGCAGGTCGCAGTCGCGGTACTTGTTTTTGAAGTCCTGCGCGCGGTTCGCGGTGATGGCGTTGATGAACTCGTTTGTGAAGGTTTCGGTCGATACGTAGACCACCTTAAGCGACGGGTTCTGTTCGACGACGTAGTTGCCGATCGAGTGGATCAAATGGGTTTTTCCGAGCCCGACGCCGCCGTATAAAAACAGCGGGTTGTAGCCTGTGTTGCCGGGCGCCTCGGCGACCGCCTGCGCGGCGGCGTAGGCTAGCTCGTTGCATTTGCCCTTGACGAACGTTTCGAACACGTATTTTTCGCGCAGGTTTGTTTTGGAATAATTGTTTCCGGTTTTTCTTGACGCATTTGAAGGGTCGAGGTCGAACGGCGAAACGATCTTAACCTCGACGTCCCCTCCCGTCACGGACTGCAGGCAGCCGGTGATCTTGTAAAGGTAGTTGGTCTCTATCGATATCTTGAAGAAGTATTCGTGCGTCTTAAGCGTGAAAAGGTTGTCCTCGTAGCTGATCGGGACGAGCTTTTTTATTACGGAGGTGAATATCGCCTCCGAAAATTCTTTTTCCATCAATGGAAGCGCCTGCGCCCAACAGCTTTCGATATCCATTTAGACACTCCAAAAATTTTTTACCCGCGGTTATCCACAAAATTATTAACATGCTGTGCATAACCATGTGCGTTTGTCGCGGGGCCATCCCGCCTGCCGCGGGCGCCATCTTCCATAAATATAACAAAAAAAACGCGCGAAGGCAATTCGAGCGGCGCGCGGGCGGCCTCGCCCCAAAGCGTTTTTCGACGTTTCCATTGACGGCTGGGCGGGCGTTTTATATAATGTCGGTTGCGTTTGCGTCAAGCGAACGGAAACGATGCGAAAGGCAGCGGAGGTGAGCCGATGAAAAGGACATACCAGCCGAAAAAAAGGCAGCGGAGCAAGGAGCATGGGTTCCGCAAACGTATGGCGACGTCTAACGGGCGAAAAGTCCTCGCAAGAAGACGGAAGAAAGGAAGGCGGGTCCTTTCCGCATAAACATTAAGAAGGATAACCCGCCCTTTAAAAGCCCGCCCAAACGGGCTTATTAATTGCGGCCCGCATGGAGGCGCGTCAGTTTCGTGGCGGAATCGATAAAAAAAAGCGGCGCTTTCAGGCAAGTCTATAAAAAAGGGAAAAAGGCGGGGGACCGGCTGCTCGCCGTTTACTCGCAGACCGGCGGCGGCGCCGTAAGGCTTGGCGTTTCGGCCGGAAAGAAAACGGGCAACGCCGTCAAGCGCAATTTGCTAAAGCGCCTGATACGCGAAAATTTTCGCCTGCTCGAAGCGGATTTATTAGCCTGCTGCGATATAGTCGTCGTCGCGCGCGCCGCGGCGGGCGGGCTTGACCGGGGCGCCGCGTTTTGTGAAATCGGCGGGTCGCTCAGGGGACTCCTTAAAAAAAACGGATTGATTCGATGAAAAGGTTTATATTAGCTTCGGTGAGATTCTACAGGAAATGGATCTCGCCGGGATTTAAGCCTTCGTGCAGGTTTTACCCCACCTGCTCGGAGTATATGCAAGCGGCCGTCGAAACCCACGGTGCTGCGAGGGGCGTTTGGCTCGGATTAAAGCGGCTGGCAAGGTGCCATCCGTTTAGCAAGGGAGGGTACGACCCCGTGCCCGATCCCGCCGGCTTGGGGATGGGCCGGACGCAATAAGGAGGAAACTGTATTGGTTAGCGTTTCCATAATCGGCCGGGCGGCGTCGCTTCTGCGCGCGCAGGTCGCGAACGACCCCAGCGTCATCATCGGACCGATCGCCAGGGTGTTCGGCTACATCATCGACTTCATATTCAACATCGTCTACAGCCTGACCGAAAACCACTCGCTAGGCGTCTCGATAATTTTCCTCACGATAATCGTCCGCTTCCTGATGCTTCCGATGGGAATCAAGCAGCAGAAGTCGATGATAAAGATGCAAAAGCTAAATCCCGAGCTGCAGAAGCTCCGCGCGAAGTACGGGAACTCGAAGGACCCCGAGATCGTAAAGAAGATGAACGCCGAGCAGCAGGCGCTTTACGCGAAAAACAAAGTCAACCCGCTCGGCGGATGCCTCCCGCTCCTCGTGACGATGCCGCTTTTCTTCGGGCTTAGCTACATAATGAACCAGTCGTACCTGTACGTTAACAAACTAAACGAGACTTACCACGAACTTTCATACGCGATAATGGACGTGCCGCTCTACACCCACTACGTCGTTCCGCTGGCCGAACCGCATGTCCCGAAGAAAATGCTTGACGAAAGGAAGCTTGACATCAGCCGCGCCGCGGACATGTCCAAGGTCATAAACAAGTTTACGGCCGAGGACTGGGAAAACCTGCTCGAAAGGAGCCCGCTCGACTATACCAACGTCGCCGCGACGCTTTCGATGGAACGGGACAAGCTTCCGCCGATCAACACGATGAGGGCGAAATACGACAGGATAATAAACGTGCTCGAGCAGAAGCGCGCGATAGAAAACTTCTTCGGGATCCCGCTCATCGACGCCTCGGGCTGGAGCTGGCCCGGGCTGCTCATACCGATATTCGTCGCGCTCTCGACTTTTTCGTCCTCCTGGATAATGCAGAGGACGCAGGTTACGACAGACGAGAAACAAAAGACGCAGCAAAAAATCATGCTCTACGCCATGCCGGTGCTCATGCTTTTTATGACGGGAGGCCTCGCCGCGGGCGTCGGGGTGTACTGGATCACAAGCTCCATATTCCAAACGGGTCAGTCGGCCGTCCTTAACGCGAGATCCGGCTTCCCCGTATTCAAAAAAAAAGAGGCGTAAGGGGAGTTTGAATGGAAAGCGTTGAAAAAATAGGAAGGACCGTCGAGGAAGCCGTAGAGGAGGCGCTTAAAATTCTCGGCGCTTCGGCCGAGGACGCGGAGGTGACGGTTATCGACGCGGGCTCGAAGGGGCTCCTCGGGTTCGGGAGCAGGCCGGCGCGCGTGCAGGTGAAGCTGAAGCAGGGGCCCGCCGAGGCGGCGCAGGGGTTCCTTAGGGAAGTCGCGCTCGCGATGGGGCTTACGGTTAAGCTGGAGACGACGCAGAAGGACAAGCACCTGTACATAAACATGGTCGGCGACAACATGGGCGTTTTAATCGGCAAGCGGGGCCAGACGCTGGATTCGCTTCAGTACCTGACGAATCTCGTCGTCAACAAGTGCAAGGTGCCCGAGACGAGCGTGATACTCGACACCGAAAACTACCGAAAGCGCCGCAGGGAAACGCTCGAGGCGCTTGCCCTAAGCCTTGCCAAAAAAGTCAAGTTGACGAAGAAAAACGTCGTGCTCGAGCCGATGAGCCGCTACGAGCGCCATATAATCCATACGGTGCTGCAGCACGACCGGTACGTCAAGACCTACAGCGAAGGGAACGAGCCTTACCGGAACGTGATAATCGCGCCAAAATGAACGATGCCGGCGTGATCGCCGCGATCGCCACTCCCGCGGGGACCGGCGCGATCGGGATCGTGCGGTTGTCGGGCGAAGGCTCGGCGCGGGTGCTCTCCAGGATATTCAAGCCAAACGGCAAATCGGGAAAATGGGTTTCGCATAAGCTCCGAAGCGGCATTGTGACCGACGGCGAAAAAATCATCGACGAAGCGCTTGCCGTGATCATGCTGCCCCCCCGGTCGTATACGACGGAGGAGTCGGCTGAGATTTACTCGCACGGCGGAATGGCGGCGACGAGGGGCGTTCTTGGGGCGGCGCTAAAAAACGGCGCGCGCCCGGCTATGCCCGGCGAGTTCACGAAGCGCGCTTT
>WREB01000116.1 GCA_009779525.1 Defluviitaleaceae bacterium | reverse complement strand
GCCGCATTCGCCGTGCATGTGCCCGCCGCCCTACAGCTCGATGTACGAGGGTTACGAGTTTCCCAAAAGCCCGAACGTTTACGACACGCTTGAAGACAAGCCCGACTACCAGAAGCTCTGGGCCGGCAAGTCGCTGAACGAGGATAAGGGGAGCCTTCGGATACGCGGAAAGCATTTCTTCGGTTGCAACAGCTTCATCGACTCGCAGATCGGCCGCGTGATAGACGCCGCCGAATCGCTTGCCCCGGGCGCGGTCGTCATATACACTTCGGACCACGGCGACTTCTTAAGCTCGCATTCGCTCCTCGCCAAGGGCTGCGCCGTTTACGACGAGGCGGCGCGGGTCCCGTTCATCATTTCCGGCGGGACCGCAAAGCCCGGTTCGGTGGGCAAAAATCCGGTTTCGCACATAAATATCGCGCCTACGGTAATGGAATTGATGGGCTGCGATATCCCCGAAATGATGGAGGGGCCGAGTCTTGTTTCCGAGCTTGCGGACCCGTCGCAAAGGACGAACGAATTCGTTTTTATCGAGTTCGGGCGCTTCTCGCTTGAACACGACGGTTGGGGCGGATTCCAGCCGATGCGGGCAGTTTTCGACGGAAGGCACAAGCTTGCCGTCCACCTGCTTTCGACCGACGAGCTTTATGATATCGAAAGCGATCCTTACGAAATGCGAAACCTGATTTACGACGCCGACCGAACGGCGGTCCGCGACCGCCTGCACGATACGCTGCTTGCGCACATGAACCTGACGCGAGATCCGTTCAGGGGTTATTACTGGGAGCGAAGGCCCTGGAGGACGGACGCGGCGCGCGCCACCTGGCCGTACACCGGGATGATGCGCGACCGCCACGAGGACGAACGATACGAAAGACGGCCCCTCGACTACGGGACCGGCATTCCGCTCGCGCACCATACCCACGAAGGCAACAACGGTTTTTGGATCTAATGCGAAAGGGACGCGATAACATGAGAGTTTTGCTAATCGGAATTGAAGGGCAGCGCGGCTGGCACGGCGCCGGGGATAGTCACGAATTCGCGTTCGTCGATTATTTCGGCGAATACGAAAACAGCGAACAGCAAACGAAGGACTGGATAGCGGGGCGATGCGAAACATTCGGCGACGCGAGCGGCGCGTTCGACCGCTTCAAGCCGGATTTCGCCGCGGTCAACGTACCCAACTTCGCGAAGAACGATACCGCCCTCGAGATAGCAATAATCGAGCGGGGCATTCCTTTGCTTATAAGCAAGCTGAGGCTAAGGGCCAAAAGCGATTTTTTTGAGACGCTCGGCGCCTCAAAAAAACGCGGGGCCTCCGTTTACATCGGTGAATTTTACCGCTACGACCCGCGCGCCGCCACGGCAAAGCGCGTGATTGACGATGGATTAATCGGGACTCCCGAACAAGTCAGGTACGAATGCGGCCTGCCGTACGGCGAAGTCTCGCCCTGGGAGCTATCCTACGAGCGGCTGGCGCTTGAAGACCTCGCCTTCCATCATCTCAGCGTTTTGCATTATTTAATAGACATAACGCCAAAAAATGCCTTCGCAGTTTCGGCGTCTCCAATCAAAGGCGGGGCGAGCAGGGGCAGCGCGTCAAGCCTCGTCTTGGCCACCGAAGGCGGTTGCAACGTAAGCCATGCGATAGACTGGCATAATACGATGCGCGAGACGGACTTTTTCGGAAACATCACAATCGACGGGTCAAAGGGCGGTATTTCCGTCGAGCCGGGCAAGGTTTACGCAAAGGTTTGGGGCGGCGAACGGCGCGAGGTAAGCGTCAGCGGCGGAGGCGAAACTACCGCGCCGGAAAAAATCATGGCGGGCAAATTAAGCGAGGTTTGGACGATAGAACAGTTTAAGCCGGTCGTCGACTGCATTTACGCAAAAACGCCTTAAGCGAAACCAGACGGACGATTATTTATAATATCACGCATATAAAAAGGCGCGGCATATGCCCGCCTTTTTGTTGGCCAAATCATAAAGGCGGACGTTTTTATGCCGAAGCCACAAAAAAATATGTTATTAACAATACGGAAACAAAACCGCAACGCCGCTTAAACAATTAGCGGTTAGTTTGCCGGGCAAAGGAAGCGGGGAGGTTTCAGCCATCGTAAAAATATTGGTTGTGGAAGACGACGCCAAGCTAAACCAACTCGTTTGCGCCTGCCTCAACGACGGCGGCTTTAACGCCAAGGGCTGCCTTCGGGCTTCCGAAGCGTATGGGCTGATGTACAACGAACTGTACGATTTGATAATTTCGGACATCATGATGCCGGAAACCGACGGATTCAAGTTTGCGGAAGCCGTCCGGAAAGTGAACAAACGCATACCGATCCTATTCATGTCGGCAAGGGACGACCTGTCTTCCAAGCAGAAGGGGTTCAGGCTCGGCATCGACGACTACATGGTAAAGCCGATTGAGCTTGACGAGCTGCTCCTTAGGGTGAGGGCGCTCCTTCGCCGCGCCAACATCGAGACGGAGCGAAAAATCATGGCTGGGGACCTCGTGCTTGACGCCGACGCAATGAGCGCGACGGCAGGCGGCGAGGAAGTTTCCGTTACGACGCGGGAGTTCAACATTTTATACAAGCTGCTCTCCTACCCCAACAAAACATTTTCCAGGCCGCAGCTGATGGACGAATTTTGGGGGATCGAATCGGAAACGACGCTTAGGGCGGTCGACGTCTACGTGACCAAGCTGCGCGACAAGTTTTCGAGTTGCGACGGATTTAAAATAGTGACCGTGCGCGGGCTCGGTTACAAGGCGGTGATCGGGTGAGAAGACGCAAAAAAAACCAGCGCGCGAGGGCGAAGAATTTTCCCGTCACTATTTTCGTCCTCACCCTTGCGGTAATGGCGGCCCTGACCACGATTCAAAACTACCTTTTGGGTTCCCTTATCGATTATGCCACGATTCCGGCTTCGTCGGCCATAATCGTCGCCGTTTATTGGGTCGCGGTTTCGGCGGGATTTACTTTGTACACGCGCTGGCAAATCGACAAAAACTACGACCAGCCGCTAAAAAATCTGGCGGCGGCGACGAAGAAGGTGGCGGGAGGCGATTTTTCTATCTACGTCAGGCCGCTTCACACCGCCGACAAGGCCGACTACCTTGACATAATGACCGAAGATTTCAACAGGATGGTGGCGGAACTCGGCAGCATCGAAACGTTGAAGACGGAATTTTTCACCGACGTATCGCACGAGATCAAGACGCCGCTTACCGTCGCGCAAAGCAACGCCGAACTCATAAAAAGCGGCAAGCTTTCGGAAGCCGAGCGCAACGAGTGCGCCGCCGCCATAATCGGGGCGACGAAAAAACTCTCGGGCCTGGTTTCGAACATTTTAAAGCTTAATAAATTGGAGCGCCTTGAAATACTGCCGGTTCCAGTTAAGTATGACTTGTGCGCCCAGCTTTGCGAGAGCGCTTTGCAATTTGAAAAAATATAGGACGAAAAAAAATCTCCTTCGAAGCGGATTTGGTAGACAGCGCAATGATCACGGCCGACGAAAGCCTGCTTGAGCTCGTCTGGAACAATCTGCTTTCAAACGCGCTTAAATTCACCGGCGCGGGAGGCGAAGTGAAGCTTACCCAAAAAACGATCGCGGGCGAAATCGTAGTCGCCATTTCCGACACAGGATGCGGAATGAGCGAGCAGACGCTAAGGCGCGCATTCGATAAATTCTATCAGGGCGACGCTTCGCACGCCCAGGAGGGTAACGGGCTTGGGCTGGCTATCTGCCTGCGCGCGCTCCAATTGTCGGGAGGAACGGTTACCGTTAAAAGCGAGCCGGACAAGGGTTCCGTTTTTACCGTCCGACTTCCGATAATAAACGACGAAACCGAAGGAGTCGAAGTGGCATGAGCGTAAGCGAAATCACGAAAGGCGGCGGCGAATACATCGGCTACGAATACAAACGTTTATCCGTGGACTGCGGCAAAGCGTCCATGTATATCGACGCCTACGCAAACTTCGGCTGGCTGCAGGACGAATTAACGCCCGCGAAGCAGTTCGCAGGCGCAGTCGCGCTTAATTTGAAACGCGACCGGAAATTTCCGAACAAGGCGGAATTGATCCGCCTCGAGCGGCATTTCGAGGCGTGCATGGACGAAATAGATACGCTCGAGAAAACAGAAACGCGAAACGCCTCCATATATTCGATCATCGTCGGTTTGATCGGCACCGCGTTCATAGCGGCGTCCGTTTTTTCCGTGACGGCCGAGTCGCCGGTCATATGGCTTGGCGTCGCGTTTGGGATCCCGGGAATGATTGGCTGGGCGCTTCCGTACCGATTGTACATTCAACTTACCAAAAAGCGCGAGGCGGAGGTCGCGCCGCTAATCGAGCGGAAGTACGACGAGATACACGGAATCTGCGAAAAAGGAAATTCATTGACCACCAACTGATTACGGTAAATATTTTTACGGCGGCGCTTATAAATTAAGCGCCGTTTTTTATTTATTCCGCCGCCGCGCAAATAAACATTTCGCAAACGCTGCGCTAACAATTATTAAACAATCCGCGGTTAACATATGTTTATTCAACGCGGGAAACGCTCGCGAAAACGAGAGGAGATGCGCCGATGAATATAATTTTAACGGCGGAGCGAAAAATCGCAAAAGGAGTCGCGTCAGGCTACAAATCGATCGAAAACGTAGTGGCGGGCGGGTACAGGGTTATCGAAAACGGAGCGGTCAAGGGGTACAAAAAAATCGAGATTAAATTCGTCGAGGCGTTTTTGTCGGGCGAGGCGGAAACGGAGGCGGAGCGCGATGTATGCGATTGAAACGATCGGGCTGAGCAAAACTTTCCGAGGCATAAGCGCGGTGCATAACCTAAACCTTAAAGTGCCTGCCGGTTCCATTTACGGATTCATCGGCGAAAACGGCTCGGGCAAATCCACGACGGAAAAATTGATTTGCGGTTTGCTGGTACCAAGCGGCGGAGAAATAAAGCTTTACGGAAGGCATTACGCCGACGCCGGGGTTCGCGCCGGGATGGGGGCGCTGATCGAAAATCCTGGGTGCTTCCCGCAGAGCACGGTTTACCAGAACCTGATGATGCAGGCGCTTAACCTCGGCGTAAAAAATCCAAGGCAGGAAATCGAACGCGTCTTAAAGCTCGTGAGCATGACCGGAGCGGCAGGCCGCAAATTCAACCAGTGCTCCCTCGGAATGAAGCAGCGGCTCGGCGTCGCGCAGT
>WREB01000115.1 GCA_009779525.1 Defluviitaleaceae bacterium | reverse complement strand
CCGCGTTCGAAAACATATACTCGATGATCCACGACGCGGACATGAAATTCGGGAGCGTCATTAACGAAAGCGGCGATTCGGTCGAACTGACCCACGGCCGCTTCATAAGGCTCCTCGAATCCGACGACCCCCGCGTAAGGCGCGAAACGTTCGAAGCGTACTACGATTCGTACTGGAAGCAGAAGAACACCATCGCCGCGGCGTTTGGCGCCTCGGTGAAAAAGGACGTCTTTTTCGCTTCGACGCGCGGGTACGAAAGCGCGCTTGACATGGCGCTGTTCGAGCACAACATCCCGAAAGACGTCTACCTCAACCTGATTGGTACGGTCAGGCGCTTCCTTCCGGAGCTTCACCGCTACACGCGGCTGCGCAAAAGGGCGCTCGGCTTAAGCGAGCTGCACATGTACGACCTGTACGTTCCGATCGTAGCCTCAGTCGACGAAAAAGTCCCCTACGCCGAAGGGAAGCGCACGATGTTGGAAGGCCTCGCGCCGCTCGGAAGCGAATACACAAACACCGCGCGAAAAGGCCTCGAGGACGGCTGGGTGGACGTCTACGAAAACGAGGGCAAGCGCAGCGGGGCGTATTCGTGGGGTTCGTACGGATGCCATCCCTATATCCTCATGAATTACGAAGACAAGCTCGACGACATGTTCACGCTCGCGCACGAGGTCGGCCACGCGATGCACAGCCATTATTCATGGGAAAGCCAGCCCGGCGTCTACGGGGACTACACGATATTTTTGGCCGAGGTGGCGTCCACGGTCAACGAGATCCTTTTGATGGAGCGCCTGCTTTCGCAAACGGAGGATAAAAAAAAGCGCGCGTACTTGATCAACCAAACGCTAGAACAGTTCAGGACGACGGTCTTCAGGCAGACGATGTTCGCCGAATTCGAAATGGCCGCGCACGATCTCGCCGAAAAGGGTGAGCCGCTTACCGCGGACTCGCTTAACGGAATATACAGGAAGCTTAACGAAGACTACTACGGCCCGGATATTATGCTCGACGAAAAGATCGACCTCGAATGGGGAAGGATCCCGCATTTTTACAACGCGTTCTACGTGTACCAGTACGCGACGGGCTATTCCGCGGCGGTCGCTTTCGCGAACCGGATTAAAAACGATTCGGGCGGCGAGGCGGTCAAGGGCTACATAGAGTTTTTAAAAAGCGGGGGAAGCGCTTACTCGATCGAAATTTTAAAGAAAGCCGGCGTCGACATGTCCGAACCGGCGCCGGTCGAGGAAGCCCTGGACGTGTTCAAGGGGTTGCTCGACCAAATGGAGGGGTTGGTTGACGCGGAGGGCAAGTCATGAGAAACGACTGCGTATTCTGCGCGATAGCCGACGGCGAGCTGCCTTCGAACATCATTTACGAGGACGATTTATTCGTCGTCATACCCGACCGCAACCCGAAGTGCGCGGGCCACGCGCTTATTTTCCCGAGAAAGCACGCCGCGACTATTTACGAGCTGCCTGACTTGGAAGCGTCGCGGCTTTTTCCGTGCGCTAAAAAAATCGCCGCGGCAATCGGCCGCGCGTTCCCTTCGGACGGGCTAAACCTCATACAAAACAACGGCGCGGCCGCGGGCCAGACGGTCGGGCACTTGCATCTGCACCTGATACCGAGGCAGGCCTCCGACGGAATGAAAATCAAGTGGGAACCGACCGATCCGGGATTAGGCGAGCTTGCATCCGCCGCAAATAAAATCCGCGCGGCGCTTAATACGAATAGCGGGGATTAAATGTCCGTCCAATTCGTGCTCGGCCTTCCGGGCTCGGGCAAGACGAAGCGCTGCCTCGACGAAATATCCGGGCGCCTAAACGGCGGCGCGCCGCTTTATTACCTGGTGCCCGACCAGTTTTCGCTTCAGGCGGAAAAACTTCTGACGGAGTTTGGCCAAACGGGCGCGCTGCTTGGGGCGCAGGCGATCAGCTTCAACAGGCTCGCCCACCAGCTGCTATCGAAGCTCGGGATCCCAAAGGGACGGCGCGCGGACGAAATAGGAAGGAACATGCTCCTGCGCAAATGCCTCGCCGAATGTTCGGGCGGGCTTTCGTTTTACAAGCTCGCCGCGGACAAGCAGGGTTTCGTCGACCAGCTAGCGAAAATGATCACCGAATTCAACCGCTACGGCGTCACGGAGGAAAAATTACGGCTCGCCTCGCGCGCGGCGCCGGAGGGCCTTGCCTTGAAGCTCGGCGACTTAGCCGCGATACTCGGCGCGTACCGCGCGCAGGTTTCGGGCAAATACGTGCTCGCCGACGATATGCTGGACGCTTTGTACGAAAGGCTCTCCGACGAAAACATTTTGTCGGGGAGCTTTTTTTGGGTGGACGGGTTCAACGGATTCACCCCGCAGGAGCGCAGGGTGCTCGGCGCGATAATGCAGGCGGCGAAGCGTACGGTCTTCACCCTGACGATGCGGCAGGGAAAGGATGGCCCGGATTATCTGTGCGAGAGCGCCAACGAAACGTACGACCGGATGAGGGGCCTCGCCGCCGCCCTGGGCGTTTCGGTCGAGCCGGACGTCTGGCTTAGGCGCGATTACCGCCATATACAAAATCCGGAGCTTGAATTTTTAACCGCGCATTTCGATCCCTCCCTCGTCTCGGGCCGCCGCTACCAGTCGGCCGAAAAGATTAAGTCGGTCGAAATCGTCCGCGCGCCCGACCGCTACGCCGAAGTTTTCGATGCGGCGAGGCGCGTGATCGAACTGGTTTCGGACGGGGGCTGCCGCTACCGCGACGTTGCGATTTTATGCGGCGACCGGCAGGCATACGAAAAGACGATAAAAAACGTGTTTGCGCGGCTAAAAATCCCGCTTTTCGTCGATACGAAGGCCAAAGCGCTTGCGCATCCGCTGACCGAGCTTATCAGGGCGGCGCTTGAGATATGCGCGAAGAACTGGCAGGCGGAAAGCGTCTTCCGATTGCTTAAGACGAGGCTCACGCCGTTTGATCCGGACGAGATCGACAAGTTAGAAAATTTCGTGCTGAAGCGCGGGATAAGCGGATACAAATTCAAACATCAATTTCAGGATTATAAACGTGCCGGCGCCGGCGCAACCGTTTCCGACGAAACGGCCGGCGCAGAGGCGACGCGAAAGGCGCTGACGCTCGTGCTAGCGCCCCTGACCGAATCGCCCGCGGCAGGCGCCGTAAAAAACTATTGCCTCCGCGTCTACGAGACGCTTGGCCTTTTGCAAGCAACGAATAAACTTGACGAGATGCGCGACGAGCGCGAAAAGGCGCGCGACTACGAAACCGCGATGGCCCACCGCCAGATCTGGCCGAAGATCGGCGAAGTTTTCGAAAAGCTTGTCGAAATCTTAGGCGAAGAGGAGACTACGCTCAAAGAATTCTCAAAAATACTCGACGCCGGGCTTGCGCAGGCGGACCTGGGCTTGATACCGCCGACGACCGACCAGGTTTTTTTAGGCGACGTCGCGCGCTCGCGCTTTCCGGAAATAAACGCGCTGCTTGTGCTAGGCGCCAACGAGGGCATGCTGCCAAAGCCCGGCGAACCGACGGGCCTTTTCAACGACTACGAGCGCGAGTCTCTGCGCCAATCCGGTATGGACTTGGCGCCCGACGCGGCGAGGCTTGCCGGCGACGACGCGTTTTCGCTGTACATCGCGCTTTGCCGCCCGAAGAAAATGCTCGTCGTCTCATGGCCGGCGTTTGAGCCCGACGGACGCGAGCTGAAGCCGGACAGGCTAATAAGCCGTTTGCTCGATATGTTCCCGGGCCTTCGCGAAACGCGGGCGGCGGCGATCGACGAGTTCGCGCCGGCCGGCCGCGCCGATTTTGGCGCCGGTCCTGTTCTTGGCGCCGGTTCCGGTCTTGCTTTACGGCAAAACGTTTCCCCGCTTCTTCCCGAAACCGTTTCGCGTCTTTACGGCCCGGTAGTCGCGACTTCGGCCTCAAGGCTTGAAAAATATTCGGAATGCCCGTTCGCGTATTACCTTTCGTACAACCTTAATGCGCGGGAACGCGAAATTTATCAAGTGCGGCCCGCCGATTTGGGAGTCGTGTTCCACGACGTGCTAGCGCTTTTTTCGGATAGATTAAAGCGCGAAGGCCTCGGATGGGGCGAAATTCGGGGCGATAGAATCGCGTCGCTGACCGACGAATGCGTGGAAGCCGTCGTCCCTAGGGAAGCGGCGCTGCGCGGCACCGCGCGAAACGCCAACGTCCTGCGCAAAGTTAAGCGGATATGCAAAACGTCCGTCTGGGCGCTGTGCGAACACGCGAAGCGCGGAACGTTCTCGCAGGCCGGAGCGGAATACGAAATTAAGTTCGGCCAACCCGCGACGTCCCTCGAGATATTCCTCGACGGCGAACGCAAGCTGGTGCTCGCCGGCCGGATCGACCGGGTGGACATTTTGGTTGCGGAAGGCGGCGTAGGCTACGTCAAGGTGATCGACTACAAGTCCGGAAAAAAACGCTTCAGCATTTCCGACGTGCTTCTGGGCGTGCAGCTTCAGCTGATGCTTTACATGAACGCGCTTTTAAAAAACGCCGCGGAGTTGTTCGGGGACGCCAAAATAGTAGCGAGGCCCGGCGGCGTGTTTTATTTCCACTTCGACGACCCGGTGCTTCGCGCCGCGGGAGACCCGGATAAAGAATTGCGTGAGGAAATGCTTTTAAAATGCTTCCGGATGTCCGGAATCGCAGTCGACGAAAAAGACGCCCTCGCCGGAATGGACGGGGGCGCATCGGGCGGCGCGTGGGAATCGCCGGTCATTCAGGTCGCGTATAATAAAGACGGCGAGCTCGGTAAAAGCTCGGCGGTAATGGATCTCGATTCATTCATCGGACTCGGCGAGGCGGCGGCGGCAAAGGCGAAGGAGATCGGACGCGCGATGACTTCCGGCATAATCGACCCCGGCCCCACAAAAAAAGGCTCCTCGGGCGCCTGCGAATACTGCCAGTACTGCGCCATATGCAGCCAGTACGGCTAAATTACTTTCTATCCAAAATAGTAGAGCATCGCCTCGCGCGCGTTTCTGTATGATAACTGCTCGAGTATCTCGACGGAACCCAAGCCGCTTATCATGTAAAGCCTGGGTTCGCCCGACAGATCCTTTTCCCTGACGAAGTTTGGCTTCGCGTTCAAGCTCCTGCTTGTGTCAAGCCCGTAAACGCGCAGGCTCAAGTCCGCCGCGGCCCGAATCGAGTCGAGCAGCGCCCTGTCGTACGCGGATCCGTCGTATAAAAACAGCAGGAACGGTT
>WREB01000114.1 GCA_009779525.1 Defluviitaleaceae bacterium | reverse complement strand
TTTTCGGCGGATTCGGGGAACGTCTACTTGAGCGAGGTGTAGCGGATCTCGCTGTTGATGAAATCTTGGAAGCTTGCGGTCGGCTCCTTCGAATCCATTATGAACGGATTCTTGCCTTCTTCGGCAAGCAGCGGGTTGTACCGGTAGAGATGCCAGTAGCCGCATTCGACCGCGCGCTTCGTCTGCACCTGCGCGTTGCCGAGACCGCCCTTGATCCCGTGCCTGTCGCACGGCGCGTAGGCGATGACGACCGACGGGCCTGGATACTTTTCGGCTTCCTGGATCGCCTTTAACGTCTGAGCCTGGTTCGCGCCCATGCCTATCTGAGTTACGTAGACGTAGCCGTAGCTCATCGCCATCATGCCCAGGTCCTTTTTGCGGACCTTTTTGCCCGCCGCGGCGAACTGCGCGACGGAGGCGGTAGGCGAAGCCTTGCTCGACTGGCCGCCGGTGTTGGAATAGACTTCGGTGTCCATGACGAATATGTTCACGTCCTCGCCGGACGCGATCACGTGGTCGAGCCCGCCGTAGCCGATGTCGTAGGCCCAGCCGTCGCCGCCGAAGACCCATACGGATTTTTTGACAAGCATGTCGTCGCCGTCCGCGACCGCCTTATACCATTCGTCCGCCTCGCAGCCGCAGCTCCCGCATTCGGCGATTGCTACTTTGACCGCGGCGCGAAGTTTTTCGGACGCGGCTTTCGAGCCGTCGCCGTCGCTGTAGTTGTCGAGCCAATCCTTCGCCGCCGCCTTAAGTCCCCATTCTTCGGGGGATTCCATATCGGCGAGCTTTGTAACGTATTCCGCGAGTTTCGCGCGGCGCTGGTTGACGGCGAGCGCCATTCCCATACCGTATTCGGCGTTGTCCTCGAAAAGCGAGTTCGCCCATGTGGGCCCCTGCCCCTTCGCGTTCGTGCAAAACGGCGTCGACGGCGCGCTTCCGCCCCAGATCGACGAGCAGCCGGTAGCGTTTGCTATGTACATCCTGTCGCCGAAAAGCTGCGTTATCAGCTTGGCGTACGGCGTTTCGCCGCAGCCCGCGCACGCGCCGGAGAATTCCAAGAGCGGCAGCTCGAACTGGCTGCCCTTGACCGAATCCGGCTTCATCGGGTTCGGCTTGCGCTTAAGCGATATCGAGTAATCCCAATTAACGGACTCGTGCACCCTGCTTGCGATCGGTTCCATGACCAGCGCCTTTTGCTTCGCCGGGCAGTCGATCGAACAGGCGCCGCAGCCGTAGCAGTCGAGCGGCGATATCTGCAGGCGGTACTTTAAGTTTTCCGAACCCTTTACGTTGTTGCTAAGCGTCGCGTAGCCCTCGGGGGCGGCCGCCGCTTCGCCCTCGTCGAGCAAAAACGGGCGTATCGCCGCGTGCGGGCAGACATACGAGCAGCGGTTGCACTGGATGCAGTTTTCCGGGATCCAGCGCGGCACGTCGACGGCGACTCCGCGCTTTTCGTACGCGGCGAGCCCCTGCGGGAACGTGCCGTCTTCGCGGCCCTTGAACGCGCTTACCGGAAGCGAGTCGCCCTTTTGCGCGTTGATCGGCATCGCGACGTCCCTGAAAAACTCGGAAACCTTGCCTATGCCCGGATTGGCCGGCTCGTCCGGGGCGGCGGCCCAATCGGCCGGGACTTTAAACTCGCGGAAGCGCTCAAGCCCCGCGTCGACCGCGGCGTAGTTCATGTTGACGATTTTCTCACCCTTCTTGCCGTACGTGTGCAGTATCGCGTCCTTCATGTACTGCACCGCTTCGCCAATCGGTATGATGTTTGTCAGCTTGAAGAACGCGGCCTGCAGTATCGTGTTGATCCTGCCGCCAAGCCCGATTTCCCTTGCGATGTCGGTCGCGTTTATCACGTAGAACTTGATTTTGCGCTTCGCTATGTCGCGCTTCATCGAGCCGGGCAGCTTTTCGGCGATCTCGCCGTCCGACCATATGCAGTTGAGCAGGAACGTCCCGCCTTCGTTTAAGTCGCCCGTCATGTCGTATTTGTCGACGTACGAGGGGTTGTGGCACGCGACGAAGTCCGCGGTGTTGACGAGGTACGTCGAGCGTATCGGCGACTTGCCGAAGCGCAGGTGCGACTGCGTTATCCCGCCGGATTTCTTGCTATCGTAGGAAAAGTAAGCCTGGACGTACATGTCGGTGTGGTCGCCGATTATTTTTATGGAGTTTTTGTTCGCGCCGACCGTTCCGTCGGAGCCGAGCCCCCAAAACTTGGCGCTGTGCGTGCCCTTGGGCGTGACGTCAACGACCGGGCCCATCGGGAGCGAGGCGAAGGTGACGTCGTCCGTGATCCCGACGGTGAAATGGTTAACCGGCTTTTCTTTTTTTAGGTTTTCGAACACCGCGATGATTTGCGCCGGAGTCACGTTCTTCGAGCCGAGCCCGTAGCGTCCCGAAACGATGGAAGGGGACGGGCCGCCCTTTTCCATGAAGGCGGTGCAGACGTCGGTGTAAAGCGGTTCGCCGAGCGAACCGGGTTCTTTAGTGCGGTCCATCACGGCGATCTTTTTAACCGACGCGGGAATCGCTCCAATGAAATGCTTGACCGAGAACGGCCTGTATAAATGGACCGTCACGAGGCCGGTCTTCTCGCCCTTGGCGTTGAGGTAGTCGACCGTTTCCGCGATCGCGTCGCAAGCCGAACCCATCGCGATGATGAGCTTGTCCGCGTCGGGTGCGCCGTAATAGTTGAAGAGTTTATAATCGCGGCCCGTGAGCTTGTTTATTTCGTTCATGTAACCCTCGACCACGGACGGGAGCTTTTCGTAGAAGGGATTGCAAGCCTCGCGCGCCTGGAAGAATATGTCGGGGTTTTGCGCCGTCCCGCGAAGCACCGGATGCTCGGGGTTGAGCGCGTTTTGGCGGAAGGCCTCGACGGCGTCCCAATCGAGAATTTTGGCGAGGTCGCCGTAGTCGAGCGCGTCGATTTTTTGGATTTCGTGCGAAGTGCGGAAACCGTCGAAGAAGTGGAGGAACGGCACGCGGCCGCCGATCGCCGAAAGGTGCGCGACGGCGCCAAGGTCCATGACCTGCTGCACGTTCGTCGAAGCGATGAACGCGAAGCCCGTCTGGCGGCACGCCATGACGTCGGAATGGTCGCCGAAAATGGAAAGCGCGTGGCTCGCGACTGCGCGGGCGCTCACGTGAAGCACGCCCGGAAGCAGCTCGCCCGCCATCTTAAACATGTTAGGGATCATTAGCAGGAGCCCCTGCGAAGCCGTGTACGAAGTGCCCAGCGCCCCGGCCGCGAGCACCCCGTGCATAGTGCCCGCCGCGCCCGCTTCCGACTGCATTTCGACTACGTTAACCGTCTGGCCGAAGATATTTTTCTTTCCGTTCGCGGACCATTCGTCGACGTGTTCCGCCATGTTTGAGGAAGGCGTGATCGGGTATATTCCCGCTACTTCCGTGAAGGCGTATGAAATATAGCCGGCGGCTTCGTTGCCGTCCATCGTCATCATTTTCTTTGCCATTTAATGACTCCCCTCGATAGTTTATTGGAAGCGGCGCGCGGCCGCGATTCAACCGCAAGCGCGGCGAACGGAATTATAACACAGCCGCGGCCCATGCGTAACGCCAGCGAAATAAAAAATGCGCGGACGGCGAAAATATGTTATAGATATCTTCATGGGCGAATTGAAAACGGTAAGCTTGGTGGTATCGGTCTACAACGAGGAAGCGAACGTCCGCGAATTTTACCGGCAGGCCAGGGCGGCTTCGGAAAAGGCCGCCGGGTATGCGTTCGAGTACGTGTTCGTCGACGACGGGAGCCGCGACGGAAGCCTCGCCGAATTGATTTCGCTTTCCGAAAGCGAGGAAAACGTAAGGGTGATAAAGCTGTCCCGCAATTTCGGCCACGAGGCCGCGATGCTCGCCGGCATCGACGGGACGAAAGGCGACGCGGTCATTTGCATGGATTCGGACCTTCAGCATCCCCCCGAAATGATCCCGGAAATGCTCGCCAAATATTCGGAAGGCTGCGATATCGTCAACATGGCGCGCGCGGGCGGGGGCAAGACGCGAATCGTAAAGCGCCTCACCTCGTTTTTGTTTTACAAGTTCTTAAACCTGATAACCTCCATCAAGCTCGAGGAAAACGCCTCGGACTTCTTCCTCGTATCGAACCGCGCGGCGGACGTGCTCCGGAGCGAATACCGCGAGCAGTCGCGGTTCCTGCGGGGCTTCGTGCAGATAATGGGCTTCCCCAAGGCCGTGCTCCAGTACGAAAGCCGCGAGCGCTTCAGCGGCGAAAGTAAGTACGGGTTTAGGAAGCTTTTCGCGCTTTCGGTCAACGCGCTCGCGTCGTTCTCAAACGTCCCGCTTCGCATAGGGATATTCGCGGGCTGCGCGACGGGGTTGCTCAGCGTCGGCGTCGCCGTTTATTCGATGATCATTAAATGGCTTAGGGGCGCGCCTCCCGGCTACACGACCATCGTGATAATGCTTTGCGTGCTCTTTAGCGTCAACTTCTTCGTGCTCGGCATCATCGGCGAATACATCGGGCACGTCCTGTACGAGTCCAAGAAGCGCCCGCTCTACATCGTGGACGGCGAGTACGGGCGCGGCGCATGCGAGAAAAAAACGGACCCCGGAATATAAAATGCGTTCATATTATTTTGTGTCTGTTTCGAACAGATTGTGCTATTACCGCGTATTGCATTATCAGCGTTGAAAGAAAGAGGTGGTTTCATGACAACCACGACCAACGTTAGAATCCGCGTGGACGTTGATTTAAAAAAGCAAGCGGAAGAATTGTTTATGGATTTGGGCCTAAACATGACGGAGGCAATGACTATATTCTTGAGGCAGGCCGTCCGAAACCAAGGAATACCTTTTGAAATTTCTCGTGTCCCTAATGTAGATACGATGGCGGCAATGCTGGAAGCGGAAAGAATATCACAAGATCCCGACGTTAAAGGTTATAACAATCTTGACGAACTATTCAAAGATTTGAAATCATGAATATTAAATACACCGTCAAACCCACTACCAGATTTCGCAAAGATTATAAACAAATGGAAAAACGAATGCTTGATATTTTTTTACTTGATGAAATCATCGCGAACTTTCCTCGCCGTATTTTGTCCTGTATATGGCCGTTTCGGTCGAAAAATCGTAAAGCACCAATCTGAAAGCCTCCTCGATCGCCCAGTGGTTGACCAGGTAGTCGGCGCTGTCGTTAAGCGCCGCGTCGAGCATGACGTATGAGATTTTATGTTCGTCGGTAA
>WREB01000113.1 GCA_009779525.1 Defluviitaleaceae bacterium | reverse complement strand
TACGCGCGGGTGCTTGCGATCGAGGAATACCTTTCGCGTATTCCGTACACGCTGACGCCGCCGGTCGTGCCCGAAGGCGCGGACTTCGTGGATTATTTTTTGTTTGAGGAGCCCGAGGGCTATTGCGTATACTTCGCCTCGGCGATGGCGGTGCTGCTTAGGTCGGTCGGGATACCCGCGCGATACAGGGAGGGTTATCTGCTTCCGCCCGAGCGCGTGAACGAAAGGTACGAGGTGAGCAACGAGCACGCGCACGCGTGGGCCGAAGCGTACCTCGAGGGCTACGGCTGGCTTAACGTCGAGGCGACGGCGCCCTTCATACTTACTTCGCGCGAGCAGTCGGGCGAGCAGTCCGCGGGCGCGGGCGCGCCGCCTTTTACGGACGAGTATGACTATTACGATTATATGCGGTATATTATGGGCTACGATTACCCGCAAAGCGGGCGGGGAGATACGGAAGACGCCCCGGCGCAAAACGCGCAGGGGCAGGGGCAGGCGATCAAAAATAATTTCGTCGAGGTTTCCATCCGCATCGGGATCATGCTTTTGGCCTTGGCCGCCGCCGTCGCCGCCGTTTTCGCCTACACGCTGGCCGTGCGCTTTTGCGAATGGTTCAAACTCAAGAGGCTTCGAAAACTCCCCAAAAACGAGCAGGCTTGCGCGTTTTACGGCGGCATCGCGCGTATCGCCTCGAATCACAGCTACCCGAGGCTATCGGGCGAGACGCCGCTTTGCTACGGCAGGCGGTTAAAGGGTAGGTTCACCTTCAACAACAGCTCGCTCACCATGGGCGACCTCGGTGCGATTTACTACAGGGCGAAATACGGGGGCAAGACGATCGGAAAAAACGAACTTCAAGCGATGCGCGACTGCTACCTTGACATGACAGAGCTGATACGCGAGGCGTGGGGCCCGCGCAAGTATTTGCGGATGCGCTACCTCAAGGGGGTGTTCATTCTGTGAGGACCAACTGGCTGATAGACATACTCCAGTTTTTGCTCGGCATGTTCGTCAATGTCGGCCTGCTTTTGATAGTCGCCTATCTCGTCTATATTTTCGCGCTCAGGGGATTTGCGTTCGGCGAGGATTTTTCCGCCAAGATGACGGAAGAGAAGCCGAGCGTCGAGATCGAGTTCGTCCTTGAGGAGGACACTCCGGCGGCGGAAGTCGCGATGATGCTTGAGGAGCGCGGCGTGATTTCAAACCAATACCTATTCAGGCTCGAGCTTTTCTTAAAGGACAGCTCAAAGTTTTATAAGGCCGGGACGTACATCCTCGACCAAAACATGTCCAACACCCAGGTAAACGTGACGCTTCGCGCGAGGCCCGAAGAAATATTGCCCGATAATATGATTACGATCCCGGAGGGTTACACGATACGCGACATAGCGACGTACCTCGAGGCGCGCGAATTGATGACCGCAGAAGAATTCATCGAGGCGTGCGAAAATTATTCGGTCGCGTACCATTTTCTCGCGGAATTGCCGGACCGTCCGAACAGGCTCGAAGGCTACCTGTTCCCGGACACCTATTTCATCACTTCCAACGCCACGCCCGAGGATATCATCGGAAAAATGCTTTCGCGCTTCGACGAGATATTCAACTACGAATACCGGATACGCGCGAGGGAGCTTGGGATGTCGATCGACGAAGTCATAACGAAAGCGTCTATCATCGAGAGGGAAGTAAGAATGCATTCGGAGCGCGTAATCGTCTCCGGCGTAATCGATAACCGGCTGAAGAGGGGGATGCTGCTTCAGATGGACGCGACGGTGCAATACGCGCTCGACAAGCGGAAGGAGCGCCTCACGCTCGAGGACCTTGAAATCAATTCGCCGTACAACACCTACGTCTACACGGGGCTTCCGATCGGTCCGATCGCGAACCCGGGCGCGGAATGCATACGGGCCGCGCTTTTCCCGGAATTTCCGGGCGACCGCGAATACCTGTACTACGTGCTGACCGACGCCGAAACCGGGGAGCATTACTTCACGCACGACTACGACGACTTCCTGCGCGTCAAGGCGAACTACGGGCAATGATTGTTAATATTATTATTTGAGTAAATATTTTTTCAGCTGCCCGATCAGCGCCCGCGCGTCGACCGGCTTGCCTATGTGGGCGTCCATTCCGGAAGCGATGCACCTCTCGACGTCCTCCTTAAAGACGTTCGCGGTCATCGCTACGATCGGCACCCTAGCAATGCCCGCCTCGCGCGCGCGGATCACTTTCGTCGCGTCGTAGCCGTCCATTTCCGGCATGTTTATGTCCATGAAGACAAGCCCGTACCTTCCGGGATTTTCGCAAAACAGCGCGATCGCTCTGCCCCCGTCTTCGGCGTAGTCGATTTCGACTCCGGTTTCCTCGAGGATCGCGGACATTATCTCCCTGTTGATCTCTATGTCCTCGGCTATCAGGATCGTATGCCCTTTAAAAATCCCTTCGAGTGATTCCGCCTTGTCCGTATCGGCGTCAAGCGATTCGCCGCTCGTTTTTATTCCGAAATCGGCTTCGTCCGGTTCTTCCTGCCCGTCTGTTTTCGCGAACCAAATCGTGAACACGAACTTGGATCCCTTGCCAAGCTCCGACTCGATCCAGATCTCGCCGCCCATCGACTCGATTATGCGCTTCGATATCGCGAGCCCAAGCCCGGTGCCTCCGTACTTTTGCGAAATGCCGGGGTCGGCTTGGTTGAACGAGGTGAACAGGCGCTCCTTCTGTTCCTTTGAGATTCCGATCCCGTCGTCCGTGATTTCTATCTTAAGCTTCACGCTTTCGTCGTCTTCGCCGATTTTTTTTACGTCGAGCGCGACCGTTCCCTTTTCGGGCGTGAACTTAATCGCGTTGGCAAGCAAATTGGTAATGACCTGCGAAAGCCTCAGCTCGTCGCCGACGAGCGAACGGGGGATCCCGGATTCGAGCGTAACCGTAAAGCTCAGCTGCTTTTCCTCGGCGCGCACGTTGGTTATGTCGGTGATGTTTTCGATCGTCCTCTTGAAATTGAAGACGCAAAACGCGAACTCTAGCTTGTCCGCCTCGATCTTCGACATGTCCAGGATATTGTTGATTAGGTTAAGCAAATGCCTCGCGGCGTTGTCCGCCTTTTGAAAACAATAGTCCTTGCGTTTTATGTCATCGGCGCGAAGACCGATGTTTATCATTCCGATTATCGCGTTCATCGGCGTGCGGATCTCGTGGCTCATGCGCGACAAAAATTCGCTTTTCGCGGCGTTGGCTATTTCGGCGGCCCTCCGCGCTTCCTCAAGGGTTCGTTCGTGCTCGAGGAAAACGGATATGTCTCTGATGACCGTCGCGATCAAAATCGTTTCGTCGCGGTCGTTCCGGACGCAAAACATGTTGTGCTCGATCGGAAGTAGCGATCCGTCTTTTTTTACGAGCGTGCCGCGAGCCGACCAGGCGCCGCCTTCCGCCGCGATCCGCCGGCCCTCGTTTTTGATTATTTCCAGATAGACGGGGCTGAATAATTTTTCAAACGGAAGCTCGCCCACAGCGGGGTCGTAGCCCGCCATATTGTACGCGCCGGCGTTCGCGTAAAGCGAGTTGCCGTCCAGGTCGGCGATCCCGACGAAGTCGCCGCCGTCCTCGATCACCGCGCGCTGCCAATTTAACGTGGTTTCGTTCAGGGTCTGCGTCGTCACGTCCACCGCGACGCCGCGGCATCCGTAAAACACGCCGCCGTCGAAATACGCGGAAAGCGTCCACCTAAAATATCTTCCCGTGACGCAAAGGCAGTGGAAGCGCACGTAGCCTGCGTCGCCGTTCTTAAGCGCCTCCAGGTTCGAGACGGCATAGGCCTTGTCCTTCTCGTCGACGAAATCGGCGAACGGCGCCCCCACGATCGATACGGAGGCAAACTGGCCTTCTTCTTTCCTGCGAAGGTTGACCACGACAAAATCGGCGTCAAGCTGGATCACGCACTCGGTGAATACTTCCCAAAAGGAAGACATCCAGGACCTGTCCATATAGCAAAAACCGGAAACCGTCTCCTCGATGATTCCGGCCCTATTCGTCACATCCAATGCAAACCTCTTTCGTTCTTATCCGCTTCTTTATAAAACTATTTCCGCGCCCGCCTCGATTATGAATTTATCCGGGCCTTCGAAGCGCTCCGCCATTTCGCGGTCGAAGAGCTTGCCCGGCTTGAGGTGGACCGGCACGTTACGCTTCGCGCCTATAAGCCTCGCGCACTCGGCAGCTTCGCTTAAGTCCATGTTGTAGATCCCGTCGGCGCATAGGAACGCGTAGTCGAGCTTCAAAGGGGCGAACTTCGACATCTGCGAAGTCGTCGATGTGTCGCCGCAAAAATAAAGCCCGAGCCCGTCGACGCGCACGATGTAGCCGACGCTGTCGTCAATCGAATGGCCCTTGTTGTTTCCCGCCTCGACCGCTTCAATTTCAAATCCGCCGACGGTAAACGAATTGTGTTTTCCGCCGGCAAGGGCCTCGTCCTGCGTTATCACGGCGCACCCCGGCTTTTTAACTATCAGCTCGAGCCTGTTGTGGTCCGCGTGCGCGTGCGTGACAAGCGCCGCGTCGGCCGGAATTTCGTAGCCGCCGCCCGCGTACGGGTCTATAAACATCACCTCGCCGCCGTCTGAGGTGAGCCTGAAGCTGCCGTGGCCCTGGTATAAAAGCTTTGCCATGCGCATTCCTCCGGGAAGATTTCAATGTTCCGTTTGACATGATTATATAGCTAAGTAAATAAAGTTACAAAGCGCGAGGCCGACTCGCTTAGGATTATATGATCGCAGGCACGCAAAAAGGGCGACGCGCGGCAGGCCCGCCCGAAATTGAAACCGTTTCGCGCAAGCATTTCGATGTCAGGCGTTTTGACGATCGGGGTCTTGTAGAAGCCGAGGCGGTCGGTTTTTGGCTGGCCGCATATTATTAGTTAAACGTTGGGCTTGGTCAGCCAACCGTCAACATTTTATAGACCTTTCCAGTCGATTTCGACCGGTTTCTTTTTTCGGCTCGACTCGAACATCGCTCCGATCGCGGCGTCCACGTAAAAGCCGTCGGCCGCGTCAGGGTTGATCTGCTTCCTTTCGCCAAGCGCCCTGCGGTACGCCTCGACTTCCAGCACGAAAGGATTCGCCGGTTCGAAGCGCCGCTCGGTCTGCGCGCCTTTCGACTCGTCGTAGTGAAGGAGTTTCATCGAGTATTTTTCGGGATTGTCCCACTCCACGGTGTAAAGCTCGAGGCGGCCCCCCGTCCCGATTAGT
>WREB01000112.1 GCA_009779525.1 Defluviitaleaceae bacterium | reverse complement strand
GAACGGGATCGCCTGGTCGGGCGCGCAAAAATACCCGCCGCGCGGCCCGAGCGTCTCGATCGCGTGTTTGACGGCTTCGTTTATTTTATCGACCGGGCCGCTAGCGACTAGCCCCGACGAGACGCCGCCCTCAAGCGCCATCCGATTATCCGTCACACATATCACGCGGGCTATGTCGTTCGCCGTCGCCTGCACCGGGTTTAGCACGTCGACGCCCAGCCCGACGAACGATTCTAGAAGCGGCTCGATATGCCCGCAAGAATGGAACGAGACGAGAATGCCGCGCGACTTATAAAAATTGAAAAGCCTCGCGTATTCGGGCCGCAAAAATTCATCGAAGATATCCATGCCCAAAAGCAGCGAGCGCTGTGTCCCCAAATCGTCCCCGAGGATCGCCATCTCGATTCCGACGCTTGCGTAATGCGCGGCGATCTTAAGCTGGAAGTCCATGATACGCGCCAAAATTTCCCTCGCGCATTCCGGCTCCTCGTAAAAATACCCCATCATGCCTTCCATGCCGGCGAGCATGTACGATTTTTCCCATAAAGTGTCCCGATGCGAGCCGCATAAAAATTTTTCGTCCTTTTGCGCGAACGCTTCGGCCGATTTGTAGATGCGCGCGCATATGCGCTCGTCGTTTGCGTCGGGCCAGGCGTATGTGCCAAGCGCCCCTGGGCAATGCAATGGGCCGCGTTTCGGAAATCCCATCACTCCGGGATATTCCTTCATCCAAACGGTGCCCCAGACGTCCTCCCATACGCTTCCCGTCGGGCGGGCGTGGCCGTCGTCCATACCGGCGTCGCCGTAGCCCTGGTGGTTCGCGCCGTGGTAGGAAAGCGTATGCGACGGAAAGCGGCTTGCGACCCGCTCGGGTTTGCCGAAACGGATTATTTCCAACGCGTTTTGTTTGTCAGTCAATCCCGCGGCCCCCAGGCGTTAATCTCCGCGTCCATTTTAGCAAACTTTTGTAAAATAAACCGGTTACCGTATGCGCCGATGAGATCGAAATCGCGCATTTGACATTGACGCGGCGTCAACGCGTATAATTGGTAAAAGCGAACGCGGCGGGGTTAATCGCCGCCGCCAATTTTATAAGAAGGGGTCAAACATGGCAGAACTGCCCGAAATAGCAAAGATGGCCGGCCAGATGGACGAAACGCTTAAGGGCAAAACCGTCGGGACGCTTACGCTGCTTCAGGAAAAGTGCGCGAACATCCCTCAGGCCGAATTTCAAGAACGCATCGGCGGCGCGAATGTCGCGCGGGTTTACAACAGGGGCAAGTGGATTTTCACTTCGCTATCAAACGGCGAAAACATACTGCTCTCGCTCGGGATGGGCGCGGACGTCCTTTATTTTGAGAATGAAGGGAAGCTGCCTGAAAAATTCCAGATAAAGCTGCTCTTTACCGACGGGAGCGGCTACACCGCGCGGTTCTGGTGGTTCGGCAAGTTTCTCGCGGCAGGCGACGCGGAGCTCGCTACCGAACCTAACACCCGCGGGATAGCGACGGACCCGTTCGACAAAAAATTTACGTTTGACTATTTCGCGGGGTTGGCGTCGGGCAAGAAGACGCAGGCGAAGGCGTTTTTGATGAATCAGAAAAACGTCGGCGGCATCGGCAACATGTACATGCACGACATATTGTTCAAGGCGGGGCTGCATCCGCAGCGCAAGCTTTCGGACCTTGACGCCGCCGGTTTGAAGCGGCTCTACGACGCGATAAAAGGCGTACTCGAGTTTTCTAGGTCGAAGGGGACTTTCGCGTACGAAGGCGACTTTTTCGGCCAAAAGGGCGGCTATACCGGCGACGATTTTTTAGTCGGCTACAAAGAAGGCAAACCCTGCCCCGAATGCGGCGAAAAAATCATTTCGATAAAGGCCGGCGGCTCGCAGGCGTTCCTTTGCCCCGTCTGCCAAAAATAAAAGACTCCGGTCAACGAGCAACGAATAGGATTGCATTTGCCAGCGAAAACGGCGCGATTATCGCACGCTGTCTGCAGAAAACTAAATATGCTAATAAATTATGATAAGACGCGTCTTAATTTCGATATAATATTGCCCAAAAAAAAGCGGACCAATCGGTCCGCTTTAATATGCAAATTATTTTCGGTGATTTTTACAGCGGCAGGTCCACGAACCGCCTCGTTTCGAACGATTTGTACGCGGCTTCCGCGACTTCGACGGTCCTGCGCGAATCGGTCCCCGGCGTCAGCATCACGCCTTCGCCCCGCAGCGCGTCGATCCAGCTAGATACGCAGCGCGCGATGCCCGGGTTTTGATCCTTCGGGACGGCCTTGAAAAATCCCGACTTGCCCGGCTCGGCGGCAAACGAGTATTTTGCTTCGTCATCCAATTTTTTATCATTGTAGAGCTTGAACCAGGTGCCGTTGTTGGAAGTGTTTAGCGCCTCGCCCTTGTCGCCGCAGACGTGGATCAACTCGCAGGACAGCCCGCTTCCGGGTTGGTTGACGTCGGTGAACCAGTTGATGCTTAAGTTGGCGAGCGCCCCGGATTTCATCGCGACCGCCATTACCGCGGCGGTCTCGCCCTCCATGCGCTCGGGCAGCGTCTTCGTCATGCACGCGACGCTTTCGGCTTCGCCGCCGAACCAGCGAAGCGCGTCGATCTGGTGCGTGAGACAGCTCATCAGCGCCCCGCCGCCAAGCGCCTCGGCCGAGCGAATCCAGTGTCCGGCGGGCAGCCCGACGTTTTGGTTGTGGTCGAGCTTCAAGTAAAATATTTTCCCGAGCGCGCCCGAATCGACGAGCTCCTTTATCGCCGCCCACGCGCCGAGATACCTGCGGTCGTGGCAGACGTGGAGCGAAACGCCGGCTTTGCCGCATGCCTCGATCATTTTGTCGCATTCGGCGACGCTTCTTGCCATCACCTTTTCGACAAGCACGTGAAGCTTGGCTTTCGCGGCGGCTTCCGTCACCGGAAGATGCAAGTCGTGCGGCGTGATGATGTCGACCGCGTCGAAGTCCCCTCGCGAAAACATTTCGTTGTAGTCCGTATAAAGGTCGACTTCGCGGCCCAAGACTTTTTCGACCTGCGCCTTCTGATCGGCCCCGGCGCTTTGCCTGCAGACGGCTATGACTTCGCATTTGTCGGCGGCGAGCTTGTAGCCTTCGGCGTGCGGCGCGAAAATGTTTCCAGCGCCGACCACCCCGATTTTGATCTTCTTTTTCATTTGGTATCCCTTCTACAGTTTATCCAAGATCATCTTGAAGAGCTCAATGTCCTGTTCGTAGTCCTCCGGCGGCGTTTCGATCGGCGCGCCAAAGGTCACCGCGTCGTAAAACGCCTCAAGCTCCCTCGCGTACGGGCAGAAGTACGAAGGGGTGACAATCCGCCTTCCGTGCTCGCCGCCGACGGTTTCATCGACCGTCACCGTGTCGGGAAGCTGCTTGAGGTAATAGAAGCAGTTGTACTCGAGCTTCACCGTCTTTTTTTCCGAGAAGAATTCGAGCGTCGAGTCGCGGCGCTTCTGCGAATCGATTCCGGATTCGTACGCGGCGGCGAAGCTTCCGTAGTCGAAGACGACCGAGAGGTAAAGCCCGCTCCCGCCGTTCGATATGTAGGCCGAAACGATTTTCTTCGGGAAGCCGAGCAGCCCGCGCATCGCGGAAAAATCGTGGCAGCAGAGCCCCGCGAGGTATCCGTAGAAACCTTCCCTGCCCGCGTGGCGCTCCCCGAGAGCTTTTGCTTGTGATTCGGCGGACTTTCGCGCGCCCTCTTTCGCAACCTCGCCGGGTATGTCGTCGAAGCGGAACAGCCCGCTGTTTTCCTTCATAAAAAGGAAGTTGTACCCGAGGATGTCGCGAATCCGAACGTAGTGCAGCGAACCCTTTATGTCCTCAAGCTCCCGCCTCGCGCTTTTGTACGCGTCCGAATACCTGCGGACGTAGCCGATCATCGCCCGCACGCCCCGCTTTTTCGCCTCGGCGCGGATGTCTTCCGCCTCTTCTTTGGTAAAGCACATCGGCTTTTCGATGAAGACGTGCTTACCGTTTTTTATCGCCTCCATCGCGTCGGCGTAATGGAACCCGTCGCTGTTGGCGATAAGCACAGCGTCGATTTCGCCGCTTTTGCAAAGCTCCTTCGAATCAAGGTAACGGCTGGCTTGCGGCAGTTTCGATCCGACCGCGTCCAAGACGCCCGGCGATGCGTCGCAGACCGCCTTGACCGCGTATTTGTCGCGTAGCATCTCGAGGTCGGGCAGGTAGACCATCTGCGTGATCGCGCCGAGCCCGACGATACCCAGGTTGATTTTTTCCAAATCTATTTACGCCCCTTCTTAACGATTTTGACGAGGGCCGTCGAATTTTCGTGCATGTAGAGGCTGTTCGGGAGCTTTTCGCGTTCCAGGCCTTTCTTTTCGAGGAACGGCTCGAAGTTCCGCCACTCGTCGACGTAATAGAGCAGGTAGTCGTAAACGGCGGTTTCGTCGAGCCCCGCGACTTCAAATTTGTAAACCTCGCCGGCCCCGCCGAAGTTCGTAACCATCACGCGGGTCTCGTCGCCCGAAGAAGAAGCGAGCGCGTAGATTCCTTTCGAACTAGCTTCCGAAAAAACCTTCTCGCCGCATTCGAGTATCTGCCTGAACGCGATAAACGGGTAGTACTGCTTCGTCGGCACGCCGTAGCAGTCGAAGATGGAGCCGAAGAAGCTGGTCGGCTGGCCGTCGTAGAAAGTAGCGATGTCGACCGGAAGCTCCGTAAGTTCGATAAGCGACGCCGCGACGAACGCGGAGCCGACGACGCCCTCGACTTCGGAAAAAACTTCCCTTCGGCCCTGCGCGCCGTTTTTTTCGTAAATGACGCCCCAGGTCGGCCGGTTCGGCAAGTAGTTCCATTCGTCGAGGATGCTCTCCGTTTCGGTGAAGCCGAACAGGTCGAGCTTTTCCCTCGCCAAAAGCGCCGAGTCGCGAAGCTGCTCCGTGTTCCAGGTGTATATGTGCCACGAAAAGAAGTCGAGCGGAAGCTTATTTTCTTTTACGTAAGTCAAAAAATCGAGGAAATAGCTGACCTTGTCGCTGCGGTTGAGGCTGCAGCACGCGAAACCGCCAATTTTCGCGTACGGCATTTCCTTTTTAAAAAGGCGCGAGGTCGCCGCGTACATCTCGAGATACTGCGCCTGCGTCCCCGACCACATCGCGTCCTCGTTGCGGCGCGGCATCATATGATCCGGCTCGTTCCATACTTCCCAGTAAAGGATGTTCTTTTTATAACCGTTCGCCCAGCCCTCGT
>WREB01000111.1 GCA_009779525.1 Defluviitaleaceae bacterium | reverse complement strand
TGCTCGCTTCGGCGGCGGCCTGCCTAAAGAAGGGCGGGACGCTCGTCTACTGCACCTGCACCGTCGCGAGGGAGGAAAATATCGGAAACGTCCGCTGGTTTTTAAAGAAGTTTCCGTTCGAGTCCGCTCCCATTGATCACGGTACGGACGGCGAAACGTCGTTTGTCGAGGAAAGCTGCCTCCAGATCCTTCCCGATTTAGGCGGCGACGCGTTTTTCATCGCGCGGATGACTAAGAAAGATGAATGAGGTATTCGATCTTCGTTCGGCTTATCCGGGCGAGCTGGAAGCGTTCATGAAACGTTTAGGCGAACCCGCCTACCGCGCCGGGCAGATTTTTAAGTGGCTGCACGCGCGTTTCGCGGATTCATTCGGCGAAATGACGGATCTTCCGCTATCGCTTCGCGAAAAACTTGCGAGCGCGTGCGCGCCGCTATGCGTGAAAACGGTTTCAAAAAGCGCGTCCGCAAGCCAAAACGCCATTAAATACTTGTTTGCCCCCGATAAAAGCAATATAATAGAATGCGTTTTCATGGACGGCGCGCATCCTGCGCTCTGCGTTTCGACGCAGGCGGGATGCAAGATGGGCTGCGTCTTTTGCGAATCGACTTCAGGCAGCTTCTCAAGAAATTTAACCGCGGGCGAAATATGCGCCCAGGTTTACGCTTCGGCCAAGGACGCCGGCAAACGCGCGGGCAGGATTCTACTCATGGGGACGGGGGAGCCGCTTGACAATTTCGACGCCTCGGTCCGGTTCGTCCGTTTGATTAGCGATCCGGACGGATTTGGGATAAGCCAGCGGAACGTCGCGATTTCGACCTGCGGGCTGATCGACCGTATAAAGTCGCTCGAAAACGAACGGCTTCAGATAACGCTAGCCGTCTCGCTCCACGCGCCCGACGAAGGACTCAGGCGGAAGCTGATGCCGTCCGCGAAGGCGAATCCGATAAGCGGGATAATCGACGCCTGCTCGGACTATTTTAAGGCGACCGGCAGGCGCGTTTCGATCGAATACGCGCCGATCGACGGCGTAAACGACAAAACGGCGCACTCAAAAAAACTTGCGGAATTGCTTAGCGGGAGAGGTTTCCACGTAAACCTGATCCCGTACAACGAGACTTCCGGCGGCTTTAAGCGAAGCAGGCGGACAAACGAATTCGCGCGCGAATTGAAATCGTTGGGGCAAAACGCCACGGTCCGCCGCTCTTACGGCGGCGACATAGGGGCCGCCTGCGGGCAGCTTCGCAACGCGAAATTAGCAGACGGAGATAAAAGCAGGGAGCCGGTATGATAATAGCCGAAGGGCTTACCGATATAGGCAGGGCAAGGAGCCAGAACCAGGACGCGTTTTTTATCTCCACGGTTCCGGTGGGGCCGTTGCCGAACCTGTTCTTAGTCGCGGACGGAATGGGCGGGCACAACGCGGGCGACGTCGCGAGCACCAAGGCGGCCGCCTTTTTTTGCGATTACGTAAAAAATTATTCCCAACGGGAAGGCGTAAGCCAAATGGATCTGCTTGTCGAGGCGGCGTCCGACGCGAACAGGCGCGTCTTGGAAATTGCGGAGAGCGATCCGTCGCTTGCGGGTATGGGGACCACGCTCACCGCCTGCACGGCGCTTGATAATGGCAAATGCGAGTTCATCCACGTCGGCGACAGCCGCGCCTACATGGTGAACGACGGCAAGATAACCCAAATCACACTCGACCACACGTTCGTGGGCGAAATGGTCAAGGCGGGGCAGCTTACGCCCGAACAGGCGCGAACGCACCCGAAGCGAAACATCCTGACGCGCGTCCTCGGGGGAGTCTCGCCGATATTATTAGCCGACGGGTTCGTCCGCGAAATTCCGCTTGGCGGCTACGTGCTGCTCTGCTCGGACGGGCTGACTTCCGAACTCGACGACGAGGCGATAAAAGGCGTGGTCCTGTCAAAGCGCGGGCTTCGCGAAAAGGCGAGGACGCTGGTAAAGCTTGCGAACGAAAGCGGGGGAGCCGACAACATAACCGTCGTGCTGATCCGCCACATGGAAAAAAGGAACGTGGAATAGTTGAAACTGGAATCGGGACAGATGGTCGGCGGCAGGTACGAGATCATCGACGCGATCGGCTCCGGCGGGATGGCGGTCGTGTACAGGGCGCTCGACACGAAGCTCGACCGGCGCGTCGCCCTTAAGGTAATGCGCGAAGAATTCGCGGCGGACGAGGAATTCATCGGCCGCTTCAACATAGAGGCCCAGGCGGCCGCAAGCCTTTCGAACTCTAACATCGTGAACGTCTACGACGTCGGGCACGAGGGCGACGTCCATTACATAGTCATGGAATACGTGAGCGGCGCGACGCTTAAAGAATTGATAAAAAAGAAGGCGCCGCTCGACAACAACATAATGCTAGGCGTCATGATCCAGATCGCGACGGGCCTTTCGCACGCGCACCAAAAACAAATCGTGCACCGCGACATAAAGCCGCAGAACATCCTCGTAACCAACGACGGCGGGGTTAAGGTAACCGATTTCGGGATAGCGCGGGCTTCCAACACGGGAACCCTGACGGGCGGCAACACTATGGGTTCGGTTCACTACTTTTCGCCCGAACAAGCGCGCGGCGGATTCGTCGACCACAAGAGCGACATCTACTCGCTTGGGATCGTCATGTACGAAATGATGACGGGCCGCCTGCCCTTCGAGGGCGAGGCGGTCGTTACCGTAGCGCTGAAGCATATTAACGACCCCCTCCCCGAAATGGAGGACTTCAACCCCAACGTATCGGAAAGCGTGCGGCGCATCATTCTCAAGGCGACGGAAAAGCCTTCGTCAAGACGGTACCAGAACGTGGAAGAAATGATTTTGGACATGAAGCGCGCGATATCAAACCCTAACGGCGAGTTCATGGACGAGTCGGACGCGCAGGGCGAGTCGCCGACGCGGCCGATAAGCCAGGACGACCAGGACGAGATCAGGCGGATCAACCGCGCCCGCCCGGTCGACGAAGACGAGCCGGAGGAGAATGCGCCGGGCGTCGTCGAAGACGACATGGACTACGAATACGAAAGCGAGCCGGACGAAGGGCCGCGAAATAAAAAAGCGGAGCGCATAACGATCGCGTCGGCGATACTCGCGGCCATAATCGCGATAGTTTTAATCACGTTTGCCGCCCGCTATATCATCGAGGAGCGGAAGCCGAAGCCGATTCCGGCGCCCGGCCTTGCTGGCATGAGCTTGGACGAGGCAAGGGCGGCGGTTTTAGAAGCGCAGCTGACGCTGTTTGTCGAAGCATCGGTACACGACGAAGCCGACGAGGGCGTTATAGTTTCGCAGTCGGAGCCGCCCGGAACGACCATGTACAAGGGCGACACGATCCATGTCACGCTCAGCCTCGGGCCGAAGTTCATCGAAATCCCGTCGCTTGTCATGCTGACTTTGGAAGAGGCGTTGGATTTGCTCGGCGATTTGGAAATCACCGTCGAGGAAATACCCGACGAAAGCGAGACGAGATTCGCCGGCGTAGTCATTTCGCAGGAGCCTCCGGCGGGAATGGTCCAGGCGGGCAGCGTGCTTAAGCTTTACGTAAGCGTAGGTTCGGAAGACGCCGCGGGGACGGTCCCGTTTTTGCTGGGCAAGGACGAAAACGAGGCGCAGCGCCTGATCAGGGCGGCCGGATACGCCGTCGGGCTTGTTTCGCGCGAAGAGAGCACGACCTACCCCGCAGGCTCCGTCTGCAGGCAGTCGCCCGATCCCGGCGACCCGGCGGAGCAGGGCGCGCAGATAAGCTATACGGTCAGCTCCGGCGCTCCGGTGATAGAGCGGCCGCCCGACCCGACGCCTGAACCGACGACGGCGCCGACGCCGACTTCCGTTTACGTCGAACCGCCTCCGGTGCCGCCTCCGAACGGGCTCGTGCAGTACGGCTATATCAACATCTACCTCTGGGAAGTTCCCTCGGGAACGGTTTCGGTTCACATGAAAATCTACGAGGTTTCAGAAGACAACCCGCCCAAGCTTATCGGGGAAAACAACGTCGCGGTAGCCGATTTTCCGTACGAATTCCCGGTCAGCGGGACGGGATTCAAGGAATACCACGTCTGCTCGGTCGAAAACGGGGCCGACGTGCTTAAAGTCAAGATCCCCGTCAATTTTGATGACCAAGGCTGACGGGCTAATCGTCAAGGGCGTCGGGGGGCTTTACGCCGTCCGGACCCCCAATGATACGTTTTCATGCGGCGCGCGCGGAATTTTTAGGAAACGCGGCATAATTCCCTTGATAGGCGACCGCGTCGGCATGCAGATAACCGACGAAATAAAAAAAACCGGGACGATCCATGAAATATACGGACGGACAAACGAACTGGCGCGGCCCAGGGCCGCAAACGTCGACCAGGCGATCGTCGTGATGTCGGTCGCGCGGCCCGCTTGGAACGCCGGGCTTCTCGACAGGTATTTGACGCTCGCCGAACTTGCGGGAATCGGTTCCGTCGCGGTCTGCGCGAACAAGTCCGACCTGGCGGAGGATGAAACAGTCTCCGGACTGCTCGATCCGTATTTGACCGCCGGCTACGAAACATACGCGACGTCCGCGGAAAGCGGCGCCGGAGTAGAGGCGCTAAGAACATGCATGGCGGACAAATTATCGCTTTTCGCGGGCCCGTCCGGGGCGGGCAAAACAAGCTTGTTAAACATGCTATCGCCTTCCGCGCCGCGCGAAACCGGCGGAATCAGCGAAAAGAACGGGCGCGGCAAGCACACGACGCGCCACGCCGAACTGATCGATATTTTTCCGTCCGGATTATGCGCCGACACCCCGGGGTTTTCGATGCTCGACATCGAGGACTTAAGCGTTTCCCAACTGGCCGCAACCTACCGGGAGATAGGGCGGATCGCGGCCGGATGCAGGTTTGCCAATTGCAGGCACGAAACGGAAAGCGAATGCGCGGTTAAGCGAAACGTCGGCATTTCGATCCATCCCGCCCGCTATGAAAGCTACCTGCGGTTAATCGAGGGGCGCGCCTGATGGCGAAGCTGGCGCCTTCGATCCTTTCGGCGGACTTTTCACGCTTAGGCCGCGACATAAAGGCGGTCGAGGAGGCGGGCGCCGACCGCTTGCATTTTGACGTCGCGGACGGGCGCTTCGCCCACAACATCACGTTCGGGATCCCCGTGATAAAGGGCGTCAGGAAACGGACCGGCCTCGAGTTCGAAGCGCACCTGATGATCGAATCTCCAAGAAATTTTATCGAAGTCTTCGCCGAGGCGGGCGCGGACATAATAACGGTGCATTTAGAAT
>WREB01000110.1 GCA_009779525.1 Defluviitaleaceae bacterium | reverse complement strand
GGCCCCCGACTTTTTCGCCCGCGACATGATCGCAAATGTAATAGCAGGTCTTGACGGCGACCCCGTCGTTTCGTACAAAGGGCCCAAATTCGTCGACATCGCGACGGCTAAAAAAGACGGAAAACTTTTGGTCAGCCTGACCAACACAAGCGGCGTTTACGCGGAAAACCGGCTAAGGGCCTATTATGAGATACTTCCGGTAACAGATTTTGAAGTAATCGTCAAAACGGGAAAGCGGCCCGAAAAAGTTTACCTCCAGCCCGAAAACGCCGTCCCGGAAAACGTGTACGATCCCGCGTCGGGCCGGCTGACGGTCAGACTCGGAAGGCTACAGATTCATACGATAATCGTGATTGAGTAGCGGCGCGTAAAAATGTCCGCGCCTGCCAATAACGGTGACCGGAGGATAAAATGTTCCATATTGAGGCGAAACGGCGGATCAAGGTCGCCGGGGAAGCGGACGTTTTGGTCGTCGGGGGCGGCCCCGCGGGCATATCGGCGGCGGTATCCGCGGCAAGACAAGGCGCCCGCACGCTGCTGATAGAATGCGCGGGCTCCTTGGGCGGGATGTCTACTTCCGGCTTGATGAGCCATTTCGGGGGGCGCGTTGAAAGCAAAATATTCGACGAAATAATTAAGCGGGGCACCGGGTCGCCGATAATCGACCCGGAGTTGCAAAAAACCGCGTACATCGAAATGCTGTCGGAAGCGGGCGCCGATTTTTTGCTTTACACATTCGCCTGCGGCGCGATCGCCAAAGAGGGCAGAGTGAACGGAATCGTCGTCGAAAGCAAGTCCGGCCGCCAGGCGTACAAGGCGAAAGTCACAATCGACGCGAGCGGCGACGGCGACATCGCCGCGATGGCAGGCGTCCCGTTTTCTTCCGGCAGAAACGACGGTAAGATGCAGCCCGTCACCCTCATGTTCAAAGTCGCGGGCGTCGACTATCAGCGGGCGGTATTTTTAAGCGGGTTTGAGGACGACGCCGAAACGCCCCGCGGATTTGTCCAAACGCTCGCGAAAAAACATCTGCCGCCGCCGGCGGGCCACGTGCTTTTGTACCGGACCACGCTGCCCGGAGTCGTCACATGCAACATGACGAACTGCACGGAAATCGACGGCGCCGACGTAAAATCCCTCACGCGCGGGGAGATAACGTGCCGGAGCCAGATCAAACCTATCGTCGAATTCTTGCGCGAATTTATCCCGGGCTACGAAAACTGCTACCTAATCAGCTCGGCTTCGCAGCTTGGCGTTCGCGAAACGCGGCACTTGGAAGGCGCCTATACGCTTACGGCGGAAGATATCCTGGCGGCGCGCCGGTTTGACGATTGGGTCGTGCGCGGCGCGCATTTCAATTTCGACGTGCACAACCTGACCGGCTCCGGATTGGATGCGACCGGCGCGCAGCGCCATTTTAACCAGCCCGAACCTTACACGATCCCCTACGGCTGCCTGCTTCCAAAAAAAATTGACGGACTGCTTTTTGCCGGGCGTAACATCTCAGGAACGCATATGGCGCACTCAAACTATCGGGTCATGCCGATATGCGCGGCGCTTGGCGAAGCCGCGGGCGTAGCGGCGGCCCTTGCGGCATCAAACGGGATCGAGCCGAGGAAAGTGGACGTCACGGAAATCCAGCGGCGGCTTGCGTAGTAAATGTTGATTTAAAAGCTTCCGAATAATAGTTTTTTTATTGCGAAAAAAAACGCCGCGCGGTCATTCACGCAGCGTCTTTTCCCTTCCAAGCCGACGCGACTTCAAAAACATTCTCGCGCCGGTTGTAACCGCCGCGATCCCCGCCAAAACATTTATCGAAGTGATCGCGAAGATGGACAGGCCAGCCGGCGCGCCGCCGAGATTCGCGAATAACCGGGCGGTAAAGGCGGCGTTGTACGCGAACACGGCGAGGTTAAGGACGCCGACCGCCAGCATGAAAACCGCTACGCGCCTGTAGTGGCCGATTCTCGATTCGGCGTCGGAATAAACGTCGAACGGCCCCTCTGACGCCTTCCGCCTGTAATAGACCCATTTGAACCAGGTAGCGACGATTTCGATCCCGGTTTCCTCGAGGAAGCGGAAATAATCGTAGCGCGACAAGCCGCGCGCCGGGCTTCCCAACAGTTCGATACGGTACGCGTATTCGCCGGGCGACCCTTCCCTGAAAGTATAGAACCCCAAAACGAACGTCTCGAGATCGAACCCCCGCGCGGCCATTTTATTAAGCCAGGCTTCCTCTTTTTCGTAGTCCGCGAACCAGCGGAAAATCGTCCTTCTCCCTGTCATTGCAACGCACCCCCCTTGCCGTCTTGTCCCGATTCCGCGAGGGCCCTGCCGCCGATTTCTAACAACTCCCTAAGCCGGTACATTTCCCTAAGCATCACGCCGGTGCCCTCATCCGTCGATTCGTAGACCTTTTTGCGGTCGGGGTTTTCCGGCGCGCCCCTTATCCAGCCTTTTTCAAGCAGCAGGCCTATCGCGCCGTAAAGCGTTCCCGCGCCGAGGTTAACCCGGCCGCCCGTCTCGTCCGCGACGCGCCGCATCACGCCGTAACCGTGCCTCGGCGCCTGCAGCGACGTGAGTATCAGAAACGTCGCCTCGGTCAGCGCTCCCTTTTCGAAACTCTCAGGCATCTTGTCCCTCCAAAAAAATATATCGTCTGGCGATATAGATTATATCGGCAGACGATATATGTGTCAAATGTTTAAATTAATCTTTTTTTATCCCGTAAACTTTAACCCGCATGGCGAATCATTAATACCCCGCGAGCCATTTGGTGAGCGGCGAATCGAGCGGGAGGAACACAGTCTTGTCGCCTTGCATTGCGACCTTTAGCGCGTCGAGGCTGCGCAAAAACTCGTAGAATTCCGCGCGGTCGGCGCCGCTGAACGCCTCGCTTAAGATGCGCATGTACTCCGCCTCGCCCTCGGCCCTGGTCCTGTCGGCCTCGGCCTGCGCGGTCGAAATGAGGATGTCGCGCTCGGGGCGGATGGAGTTGCGTATCATTTTGGCTTCCTCCTCGCCCTCGGCAAGGTACTTGGCGGCCCGGCTGTCGCGCTCGCTTATCATCCTGCGGTAGACGGCTTCCTTGTTGTCGTCCGGAAGGTCGAACTTGTTTATCTTTATGTTCGATACGTCGACGCCGAACTCGGCCATACGGTCGGCGCCGATCCGCCTGATGTTGCCGGAAAGGTCGTCTCCGCGCTGCGTGATAAGCTCGAGCTGGTCGCGGCTGGACATCGTGTTTTTTATCGCGTTGTAGACGATGTTGTCGATCCTGCGGTTGACCTCGAGCTCGGAGCCGAGGTTTTCGATGACCGAGCGCGGGTTCGTTATCTGCCAGATCACGAAGCTCGAGACGTTCATCGTCTTCTTGTCGAGCGTTATGACGTCGGTCGGGATGATGTTGTAGATCTGCTTGTTTATCGGGATGTACGAAATCGTGTCGATCGGGAGCTTCATGTAGAGGCCCGGCTGGGTGTGAATGCTTTCGGCCTTTCCGAAGCGCATCACGTACGCGGCGTAGCCGGCGGGGACGGTGACGGTGAAGAAGTTGAAGAGTATCGCGCATGAAATCAGCGCGATTATGAACACGCGGCAAACCTTGCCGACGAAGCTAATTATCTTCATTGACGACTCTCCTTTCCGGCGCGGCTACCGTCGTTTCGTGCGTCAGATCAAGCAGCGGAAGGACCGTTCCGTCCGAGCCGACTATCAGCTTGACTCCCGGAAGTATCTCCTCCAGCGCCTCGAGATAAAGCCTGGTGCGCGTAATTTCTTTGTTTTTCATGTATTCGTTGAACATTTCGTTGAAGCGGGCGGTCTGCCCGATCGCCTCGTTGATGCGGCTCTGCTTGTAGCCTATCGCCTCCTGCTCGATCAAGTCGGCTTCGGCGCGCGCGGCGGGGATCGCCTCGTTGTATTCCCTCGTGGCCTGGTTTTTAAACGTGTCCGCCTGCTGCCTCGCGCTCTCGACGTTCTTGAAGGCGACGATGACTTCCTCGGTCGGGGGCTCGGCGTCCTGCATGCTTACGTTGACGAGGCTTATGCCTATGTCCGTCTCCTCTAAGTCCGAGATGACCCTGTCGCGAATATTGGTTTGTATTTCGGCCTTGGCGAGCGTCAGCACGTCGTCGACGGCGTATTCGCTGACGACCGTCCTTATTTCGGCCTGCACGAGGTTCCGCAGGATCAGCTCCGGGTCGCCCGAGGCGAACAGGTACTTGACCGGGTCCGTCACGCGGTACTCGACGTAGAAGTCTACGTTAATGAAATTGAAATCGTTCGTTATCATGAACGACTCCGCCTCGACGTGGCGCGTCGTCTGGTTCGGCCCTTCCTGGTAGCCGACCGATATCGCTTTTGTGACGGTCGAGACCTTGTGCACGCTCTCGATGAACGGCAGCTTGAAGCGAAGCCCCGGGCCGTGCGTCGCGATCGGCTTGCCGAAGCGCGTGACGACCGCGCGCTCTTGCTCCTGCACGGAAAAGAAGCACGACGGGATCGTAATGAGCAGAATCAGCGCCGTGACCGCGATCGCGGTTATGTCGATGATCTGCTTCACGGTAAACTTCATGAGTACCCCCCTAAAATCATAATGGCGATAGGATAGCATAAAATATTACGTCTTTGTTACGGAAATGTCTGTTTTATCGGCCCCGCTTCTTATATTTCGAAATCGAGCATGTCCCGGATCTGCCTCTTTTCGTCGATTCCGGGATACACTTCGACGAGCTTCAACCCGTTTTTCGTCAGCTCGAACGCGCAGCGTTCGGTCACGTAAAGCACGCGCTGGCCGCGCTTGACGGCGTTGGCGCACGAGAAGCTCACCGCGTTTATGCTTCGCCTGAACTTCATGACGCTACCCTCGCGCCTGATCACGATTTTTCCTCCGTCGATCGCCGCGACAAGCCCCTTGGTGTTGAAGCTCATGCAAAACACGATCGTTTTTGTCGCGTGCGTGATGTTCGCGAACCCGCCGATTCCGGAATAACCGCCCTCGAGGACGTGCGCGTTTACGTTGCCCAAAGCGTCGGCCTCAAGCCCTCCGAGGAAGCAGATGTCGAGTCCTCCGCCGTCGTAAAAATCGAACTGGGCCGCCATGTCGCAGATCATGTCGGCGCCGAGCGTCGCTCCGAACGCGACGCCGGGGGCGGGAAGCCCGCCGACTCCTCCGGCCTCGACGGTAATCACGATGTCCTTTAATATATTTTTTTTCGACGCGTGGACGCCCGCCATTTCGGACATGCCGATGCCAATGTTTACGATGTCGCCCTTTTTAAGCTCGCGCGCGGCGCGCTCTCCGATTATTTCCG
>WREB01000109.1 GCA_009779525.1 Defluviitaleaceae bacterium | reverse complement strand
CCTGCTCCGCCTCGGCATAATAGACAAGCCTATCCAATTCTTCAACGACCCCAAGTACATGATGGGCGTAGTCATAATCGTCACGATCTGGATGAGCTTAGGCGTCAGCTTCCTCGCGTTCATCGCCGGGCTTAAGACGGTCGACCCGCAGCTTTACGAGGCGGCGAGCATCGACGGAATAAAAAACCGCTTCCAGGAGCTCATCTACGTCACGCTTCCCAACATGAAGCCCCAGCTCATGTTCGGCGCCGTAATGCAGATCGCCGCGGCGTTTTCTTGCGGCAACGTCTCGGCCAACCTTAACGGCGCGATCCCCGTCGACTACGCGACCTACACGATCGCCATGCACATCACCGACTACGGGTCGAGACGGTACGAGATGGGCTACGCGAGCGCCATGTCCGTCATTCTTTTCCTGTTTTTGCTGCTTACGCATAAAATAATCTCAAAATTCCTCATGGAAGAGAACTAAGGGGGCGCGCGATGTTTTCGAGAGTCAGGAACAGGATAAACTACCGCAGCACCCAGGGAACGATCGCGATATTTTTGCTTATTACGTTCATCGGAATGTTCATGGGCTTCCCGCTGATACTTTCGTTTTCGATGGCGTTCAAGCCGGTGGAGGAATTCTTCATCTTCCCGCCGCGCATATTCGTCGCGAACCCGACCTTCGGCAACTTCCAGGAGCTTTTCTCGTTCACCGGAAGTTTACGGATACCGATAATCAGGTACTTCACAAACTCGGTCTACCTGACGCTCATGACGTCTCTTATAAGCGTGACGGCGTGCTCGCTCGCGGCGTATCCGTTCGCGAAGAAAAACTTCATCGGCAAAAAAGTCTTATGGCGCCTCGTCATACTCGCGCTGCTTTTCACCGGCGGCGTGCTTCAGATACCCGTCTTCATCATCTACGCGAACCTGGGGCTTGTCGACAACTACTGGGGCATCGTCATTCCCGCCCTCTGCCGCCCGCTCTACCTGTTTTTGATGCGCCAGTTCATGCTGCAGATACCCGACTCGTTCATCGAGGCGGCGAAGATCGACGGCGCCAACGAAATGAACGTGTTCACGAAAATAATACTGCCGAGCGTAAAGCCCGCCCTGATGACGGTAGCGGTCCTCGTCTTCATCGAATTCTGGAACATGCAGGGCGACACGATATACACCGAGGCGAAGCGCACGCTTCCCGCGGCGGTCTCGCAAATCGGCACGACCGGCGCGATCTCGATTTTGGGCGTCGTCGCAGCCTCGCAGCTGCTGCTGCTGCTTCCGCCGATAGTGCTTTTCATCATCAACCAGCACACGATGCTTCAGACAATGGCCCATTCGGGGATAAAGGAGTGATGTCTGCATGATCAAACGGGCGTTCGCTTCGCTTGCAGCTTTTGTTTTCGCCCTGTCCCTTTTGGCGCCGCTGCCTGTTTCTGCGAAGAATTCGTACACGTACAACATAGAGTTCGAGCCGGTTCCGTCGCCCCCGGTATACCAGACGCTTAGGATCGTGGACGGGCTTAACCTCGAGTGCGGGCCCTTCAAGGGCGCTACCGACCTGCACGTCGACAGGCTCGACCGAGTTTTCATACTCGACGCCGGCAACAAGCGCGTCGTCGTGCTCAACGATTCGTTCGACGTGGTAAAGGTAATCGACACGTTCAAATATAAAGGCAAAGACGAAGAAATAAGCGCGAACGCCTCGGGCGTTTTCTTCCACAACGCGCAGGACCTGCTGTACATCGCGGACATCGACAACAACAGGATCGTCATCTGCGACATGGACGGCGACATAAAAAACATCTTCGGGATGCCGGATTCGGTGCTCCTCGACAGCGAGGTCGAATACAGGCCGCAGAGGATCGTGGTGGACAACCTGGGCGTCATGTTCATCATCTCCGCGAACATCCACGACGGGATTCTTATGGTCAACGGCGAAAACGAGTACCTTGGCATCTTTGGGCGCAACGACATCAAGCGGACGTTCGCGGTGCTGCTCGAGTTCGCGAGGCGGAGCTTCATGACCGCCGAGATGCGCGCAAAAAACGCGACGACGTTCCAGCCGACCACGTTCCAAAATATTTTCTGGTCGCACAACCGCTTCCTTTACGCCGTTTCGCACAGGACCGCCACGATTAACGCGGAGGTCTCAAAGTTCAACGCGATGGGCGAGACGATGCTCTTCGGCAGGGACGGTAGCCTGTTCGTCGATTTCGGCAACCTGGGGCTTGGCAGCGACAACCGGATCGGCTCGATCACCTGCGACCGAAACAACATCTTCACGCTGCTTGACGAAGCCTCGGGCAAGCTGTTCCAGTACGACGAAAACTGCAGCCTTATCGGAATCTTCGGCGGGTCCGGAAACACGAAGGAAACCTTCAACCGCCCCGTCGCGGTCGAGTCCCTCGGGGACAACGGCCTGATACTCGTGCTCGATTCGTCGAAAAACATTCTGTCCGTGCTCGAGCCGACGTACTTCGGCAGGATGATCCGCGAAAACATCGTGCTTTTCAACATCGGGCGCTTCCAGGAATCGCTCGACGGCTGGCGCGAGGTGCTAAGCATCAACCCCAACTACTACCTCGCATACGCCGGGATCGGGAAAGTCTACTACCAAAACGAGGAATACCGCGAGGCGATGACGTTCTTTAAGATGGCGCAGGACAAGGACAACTACTCGCTCGCCAAGGCGGGGCTGATCGAGGAGAACGTCAGAAGGTTTTTCCCGCTTATCTCGGCCGCGGTGGTTTTGGCAATGATAATGATAATGGCGGGCGGGCCGTTAAAGGATATGGTCTTTAGGAAAAAGAAAGGGGCCAGGTCGAAATGAGAAAAAAACGCTCCGGATTCGTGGAACTTAGCCCCTGGCTTTATCCGGTATACATATGGTTCCATCCGCACGACGGTTTCCAGGAAATGAAGTTCAACAAGAAGGCCCGCCTCGGGATCGCGTTGATACTGCTTTTCGCCTGGGTGGCGGTGGAGCTCTTCTTCCGCTCGTACGCCGACTACGACTTCAACCGCTTCATCGGCGAGGACCTGAGCCTCTTTAACGTTCTGATAATGACGGTCTTTACGTTCGGGCTCGCCGTCGCGTCAAACTGGTGCTTCTGCACGCTGCTCGACGGCAAGGGAAGGGTGCGCGACATAATCGTGGCGGGCGCGTACGGCATCATGCCGTACGTCATCGTGCGATTCGCGTACGCGCTGCTCAGCCACATAATCGACGCGAGCATGATAGGCCTTTTCAACTACGTGGTGTACCTCGCCATGATTTGGAGCTTTTGCATCATCTTCCTCGGCCTCATGGAAATCCACGAATATTCGTTCCCCAAGACCGTCGGCTCGGTGTTTCTGACCATCCTCGGCGCGCTCATAGTGTTTTTCATTTTAATTTTGCTCGCGACGATCCTCCAGCAGTTTACGAATTTCATCAGCCAGGTGTACCTGGAACTTAGATACTCCTAATAGGGGGCGGCCATATGAAGCGAAAAAAAATAATGGTTTCAAACATAATCAGCTGGTCGCTTAGCGGCATTTGCATCGTGTTGATCGCGGCCGCGTTCCTCCTGATAACCCGTTCGGACAGGATAAGGGCCGAGGAGGCGAAGGGCGGCGACGTCGGCAGGATCTCGCCGGTTGTATCCTACGGCTTCGACACGGGGCCGTCCGGCTTCCGCACGTTCGGCGAAACCGCGGACTACAAGCTCGAGGCGGACACGACGACGGGCGAGCTCGCCTTCACCGTGAAAAAAACCGGCGCCGTCTGGTATTCGAATCCGCCCAACCGCGAAGAGGACACCAAGGCGCCGATCAAGTCGCGCCTTGACTCGCAGCTGATCGTTTTCTTCATGAACACTGCCGCCACGACGGTCGCGGTCCCGATGCCCGACGACACCTCCGCGCAAAGCGTCAAGGGCGGCGCGCTAAAGCACCGCGAAATCGACAACGGCATCGAGTTCACCTACGGCTTCCCTAAATTCGGGACCGAAATAGTGCTGCAGGTATTCATAAACGGCGAGGGATTGGTCGCGCGCATCCCGGCGGGCGGCGTGCGCGAACTGTGGCCCGACAACTACGTGGTCACGACGATAACGCTGCTGCCGTTTTTTGGATGCGAGAACGGCGTAGAGGACGGCTACACGCTGCTTCCGGACGGCTCGGGCGCGCTCATGCGCTTCGACAACAACCGCGAGCGATTCAACATTTACTCGACCGAGATCTACGGCCCCAACCTCGGGACGCCGAAGAAGGGCAACGACAACAGCTTCGTCTACGACAACAATGTCGACAAGGAACAGGCGTACATGCCCGTCTTCGGGATGAAGAAAAACGACGACGCGTTCCTCGCCGTAATAACGGGGGGCGACGACAACGTCTCGGTCGACGCCCTAACCTCGATGAAATTTTCGTTCTACAACCAGGTCTACGCCAACTTCAACTACAGGCAGTTCGAGTTTATAACGCGGACGGGGCTTGGAGCCGCGACCAACAACGGCGGAAGCACCGTAATATCCGACTACAGCCCGGCGCTACTCGCCGGACGCGACATAGAGGTCACTTACTTGTTCCTCGACGGGAGCGACGCCAACTACGTAGGGATGGCGCGGCGCTACAACGAATATTTGACGGATAAGGGGCTCATAAACACCGGCTCCGACATCGCCAAGCGGCCGTTCGTCTTGGACATTTGGGGCGCGGTCCGGATGAACAAATACATCTGGGGCATCAACCGCGAGGTGGTCGAGCCGCTTACCAAGTACCGCGACGTCATTACGCTCGTGCGCGAGCTTAAGGCGCGCGGCGTCGACGACATAGTCATCAACTACATAGGCGCGCTCGCCGGCGGCGTGCGCGGCAAGATTCCATTGACCATGCAAACCGAGGGGATACTCGGCTCGCGCCGCGACTTCCTCGACATGTGCGAATATTTAGACCAGGAAGGCGTGACGCTTTTCCTCGAATACGATCCGGTCAATTTGTACAAGGGCGGCAGCGGCTTCTCGATGAACACCAACGCGACGCGCACGTTCTTCGACAAGCTCGCGTACAGGTACGAATTCAACCCCGTCACCTACGAGCCCGACCCGAAGAGGCGCTCGCTTCTGCTTCGGCCAACCGACATACCTGCGCTCACGTCAAAATTTTTTAAATCGGCCACCGATTTCGGGATCGAAAACATAACGATGAACGACATCGGGCGCATGCTTTACTCCGACTTCAACAAAAACGCGGCGGTGACGCGCTCCGACGTGCGCGACATATTCACGGGGGTGCTCGCGGAAGCCGACGGCGCGTTCGACAGGCTGATGGTAAAAAGCGGGAACGCCTT
>WREB01000108.1 GCA_009779525.1 Defluviitaleaceae bacterium | reverse complement strand
GTCGCGCGCTTCGGGGGATTTTTTTGCTAAACGGTTTTCAAGCCGCCTTGTTAGTTTTTAGATGCGGCGATCGTGTCCGCGATTATCTTGTTAAGCGCGGGCATCGCGTCGTTTATCGCCTGCGCGATGTCGCCTCCGTTTGTGGCGGCGTCGAATATCGAGCCGTACACGTCCCAGGAGAATAACCCGACTCCCTCCGAATCGGAGAAACCGGTCGGCGTCCCGAAGAATACCGTGCTGTTCGCGAGGTCGTCGAAGAGCTGAAGGCTCGCCTGATGCACCGGGAATTCGTCTTCGTAGAAGTATCCCTTGGGAACGGTGCCCTCATAAAGCGCCCAAGCTATGCCGGCATTCGGGAATTTCGTGCCTTTGGCGGCGCCCCAGCCCTGCATGACCCTGGACGGGTAACCCCTGGTGTTGTTGGGATGCATCGGGAACGGAACCATTCCGACGTTTTCGAAGGAGTTGTTGAGCGCGGTGGATTCGTCGGCGAGCATCTTGAACCACCATGCGACTTCCGACGTGTGCGCCGCCATGTAGACGATGCCGTCGCGAAGCGCCTGTTCGTCGAGTCCCGGCGCGTTGATCGCGTTCGGGCCGCTCACTATTTCCTTGAAAGCTTCCATCGCTCCGAAGAATTCGGTGCTGTCGAGGTTGTTTTGAGGCACGCCCTGGACCACGTTTATTCCCGCGGTGCCGGTGATCGAAAGCCATTCTCCCGTGCGGGCGAGGTTGCAAACAAAGTAGGTGTCGTTGGCGGGATCGGTAACCTGGCGCGCCATTTCCATGAATTTGGCCCAGGTCCAGTTGCCGGCTCTCCAAAGGGTCACCGGATCGTCGAGGCCGGCCTCGTCGAATTTTAATTTATTGTAATAGAGGCACATCGTCTGGAGCGTCTTGTTCGAGCCGACGAAGTATATCTTGCCGTTCCACTTGAACAAGTCGGTGATGTTGGTGAGAAGCCCGCCCGGCTCGCCGGGTATCGCCCAGTCGTCATACTTGATGTACTCGTCAAGCGGAAGGGCGACGTCGGAGATTATGATGTCGGGGTAGAAATTATGGTGCGCGTAGAGGATGTCGAACGGATCGCCCGCAATGGTTGCGGTCGCGATTTCCTCGTAATCCGCCCATCCGTACTCCACATAGTTGATCGTGCAGTTATACGCGTTTTCGAAACCTGGGATCATCGCGAAATAACCGTCGTCGTGCCACGGCACGCCCATTTTTAACGTCGCGCCGCCGAAATCAAGCCCGACGAGCGTGTTGCCGGTCTGCACCGGCGGTTGATCGGGCGAAACGAAATCGTCGGCGTCCGCGTCCGAAGTCGCGGCGTCCGTCGTAGTTTCGTCGTCCCCGCCGGACGTGTCCGGCGCAGCGGGGGCCGTCGTCACGGTCGGCGCGGTCGTCGGGTCGCTGGTCGCGTTCCCGCTTCCCGAGCCGCCGCACGCGGAAACCACCAGCGTTGCGACGATCAGCAGCGCGAGCACGCTGAAAATCCTGCGTTTCATAGTATTACTCCTCTCGGTTTTAGCCGCGCGAATACGCGGCTTGTTTTATGATAACCCGTCATTTGGTTTTCCACAGGAAACCCTACCGGGAATTATCCGGATTTTAACCTACTATTCCGGCTCTTTCAATACTTTCCGTAAAATACCTCTGCGTAAACGCGTAAAGCAGAAGCGGGGGCGCGATCATAAGCAGCGAACCCGCGGCGAGGCCGCCCCGCATCTGGGTTATCGTCCACCTCTGGTGGACGAAGTCGGCCGTAAACAACCTAAGCAGCAAGCTAAGCTGCGACGAAACAGGCCTGAGCTCGGTGAAGTAAAGCCCCGTAAGATAAGTCTCGTTCCAGTGCCAAACGAGCGAGAACAGCATCACCGTCAAAAACGCCGGCCCGGTCAGCGGCACGATTATGCGCCCGAACGTCTTGAACGCGCCGCAGCCGTCTATGCGCGCGGCTTCCTCGAGCTCCTTGGGGAGGTTGGTGAAGAACTGGCGGAAAATAAAGATAAAAAGCCCGGCGCGCAGGCCGCTCGCGAACAGGGACGGAAGAGTGAACGGCCATACCGTGTTTAGGAAATTTATGTGGTCGACTCCGGTGAACCGTGACGTCGCATTTATTATTCCCAGCACGTCGAAATACCTGAAATTGACGAACGAAGGAATCATTATCGTCTGCGGCGGAACTATTATGATGAGCACGACGAGGGCGAACGCCAGTTTCTTTTCGAAGAATTCGAAACGCGCGAAACCGTATCCCGCGAGTGAGCAAGATATCATCATCGCGGCGGTCGATATCAGCGTGATCGAAATCGAAAGCATGATCGTTTCGCGGTAGCGCATCAGATCCATGGCGCGTATGAAGTTTTCCAGGGTAAATTTCGAAGGGATCCATACGACGAGCGAACTTTTCGCCGTGAGCGGATCTTGGATCGCCGTTACGATGAAGTAGTACACGGGGAACAGGAACAGGTAGCAAAGGCCCAAAATGAACAGGGCTCGGAAAAGCTTCACAAAGAAGCCCGTCACCATGTCGCGCATTATGTGTTTGTTGCCGAACGCCCTCTTCAGCTTGGCGACTTTCATGATCTTTCCTTTCCGCGCGCGCTCAATCTATTTTCCTGTTTATCTTCGAAAGCGACAGAAACACGATCGCAAGTATCACGGCTATCACGATAAAGAAAACCCATGCCATAGCGGAGGCGAACGAAAGCCTGAGCGCGGAGCTGTTGGTGAGCACCTGGTTCATGACCGAGTTGTTGCTGTCCATGAAAGTGTCGATGATCGAATAAACCAAGACCACCGTTATTATCGGTGTCAGCATCGGCAGAGTGATTTTAAAGAAGTTTTCCCACGCGGTCGCGCCCTCGATCGCGGAGGCTTCGTAAAGCGCCGGCGAGATGCTTTGCAAGCCCGCGAGGAGGATTATGATCTGCACGCCCGTTTTCCAAAGCACCGTGATCAGCGAACCGAACACGCTCAGCGCGATTATGATTACCGGAACCGGAATTCCCAGCTGGAATAAAAACAGCGCGAGCGAAAATGCGTCCGAAACCATTCCGGCCGCCACGACGTTCCCCGAAAACGTGCCGCTTACGGTCGAGTCCGACATCATTATCGTCACGACGGTGCCAGTGACGATGATGACCGGGAGGAAAAACACGGCGCGCACGAAAGTCCTGCCCCTAAAGCTGCTGTTTAAAAGCAGCGCGCAAAAAATGCTGACAAGCAGTATGACGGGGACCTGCCAAAGCACCTGGACGACAGTCGTTATCAGGTTTGTCGAATAATTAAGGTCGACGGTGAATATATGGACGATCGAATCAAACCCGATGTATTCCATCGAATAGCCGCCGACTTCGATTTTTATGTTGTTGAAGATGAAAAGGATGCTTTGGTAAAGCGGCCGCGCGAAAAATATCAAGAACCCGACGTAGAACGGCAAAACAAACATCCGTCCCGTCCAGGCCTGCTTCCTCGCCAGCGTCAGCCGCTTCTTTCCCTTCATATGATCATTCCCACCATACATAGTCTACGGGGCCGACCGAGCGGCCTCCGTAATTCACCGTTTCGTCCGTGTAGTTGACGAGCACGCTAACCGCGTTTTCATATACCGTCAGCGCGACTCCGTCAAGCACATATTCGTGTTTCTCTATCGTCTTGTCGTAAATAAGCCTGAGCAGCTTCTGGTACTCGGCGTGCCTTTCGGCGGCCTGATCGATCCAATACGAAACCGTCGAGCTGTAAAGATTGTCGAACCTGGTGTATAGCAGCGCGTCGGACGATTCGTATATGCAGGCGTAAAGCAGCTCCATTCCCGCTTCCGCCGCTTTAAGCAGCGTCATTTCGGGCTGCAGCGACTGGATTATTTCCGGTACGGTCATTGAAACGTAGCCGTGCAGGACCATTTGGTAAAATGGCACGTCGTACGCGAAAATGTCGTAGTTGCTAGAATACACCGGCGCGTTGAAAATCCTTTCGGAATACGGGACCGAATAGGCGTTCCCGCCCTCGGTCGCGATCGAAATGCCCATGCCGGAGTAATACGCGAAAATGCTTTCGAAGATAGTTTCGGTCCCGGTCCGGTAAACCCCCGTCGTGTCCGAAAAATCCGAATACATCAGGCTTCCCGGCTTTCCGAGCCCGACGCCCGAAGCGTCGAGCTTACCGAACGATTCCGCGAACCGCTTCGCCGTTTCAAACAGCCTCGCTGGGCGAAGCAGGCGGTACGGGTCGAAAATGTCCACCTGTTCGTACGTGGCGAGGTTGTATTCGCGCTGGTCGGTCGCGATCTTATACGGCGACCTCGCGCTGTCGCTCCGCCAGCCGACCCCGTTTCCACTCTTGCGGTAGCTTGTCGGATCGGTCTCGAGATAATAGGCTACGCCTTCGTCGTCAAAGAACCTGAGCATTTTTTCGAATTCTTTTTCGCCGCCAAGCAAGCCGGAAGGCTTTGCTTTCGCAGGTATCTTAAAATTTAGGGCCCCGTTGTCGTCCCATCCTATGTAGCGGAGCGCGACGTTTTCAACCCCGCGGCTTTTTAAATCGAATATGATTTCCATCGTCTGGCCGTATTTGGTAAGCGGCACCTTCTTGTCGTACATAAAGCCGATGAAGTTTGCCCACCTGTCGATGTTTCCGTAGACGTTAAGCGCCATCGACGGAGGCATCGGGTTCTTTTCAAGCCCTTTTTCGTCGACGAGGTACTTCCGGTAGCGGCGCGCCATCCCGGAATAGCCCGCTTCGCTTCCGGTAAGCGGGTAGTAGCGGATCGTGTAGCGGTCCAGCGCGTACGGGGTGTGGCTTATCTGCGTGATCCTTGTGTACTCGCCGTTGTACTCGCGAAAGAGCGACCAGACGCGGTTGACTAGCCTAAACATCGCGCGGGTGCAGACGGAATTGTATCCGGTGCCCGAATTTCCGTTGTAGACGAGTATCGACGACGCCGCGTCGCCCTCGGTGACCACGCCCATCAATGTTTCGCCGTCAGTCACCGTGCCGAAGACGGGCATGCGTATGGTTTCCTGCCTTAGCGGCCTCTCAAGCTGCATCACTGCAAGGTCCCTGCCGTATACGATCGCCTCGTAGGGCGAGTTGAGCCGGTTGTTCATGTTGAAGGGTATTACCGCGCCGCAGCCGTCCGGGACGAAGACATACCCCTCCTCCGTCAGGTTGCCCGCCCCGAACGTCGGGAGCAGTATCACGTTTATCAGGTAGACCTCGTCGCCCTCGTCGAGGTTTTTTACGTCCACCGAAGCGTTGAGGTAATCGTCGACGATCGAATACTCGACGGGTATCCGAAACCCCAGCTGCTCGAAATAATAGGTGAC